>NZ_JBEOXI010000023.1:0-52603 GCF_040296465.1 Streptomyces sp. NPDC002130 | reverse complement strand
AGCAGGGGGTGCGGGATGGACGACAGCGGCAACCTCGCCGGTGCCTACAGCGACGACAGCGTGCTCTTCCGGGTGCTCCGGCACCTCGGCTGGGAGCTGAGCCGCCGACCGCCCCCCCCACGTGCACGAGCCGCTGGGCCCTGAGGCTCGGCAACTGCCCCGGACAGCGCAGGGCCCCGGAACCGGCGCAGGGGTCCCGGGGCCCGGTCAAGGGGTGGGCCCGCTGGGCCCGCCCGACGCGGTGCGCGCTGTCAGACGCGGCGCAGCACGGCCACCACCTTGCCGAGGATGGTCGCATCGTCGCCGGGGATAGGCTCGTAGGACGCGTTGTGCGGCAGAAGCCAGACATGGCCGTCCTCGCGCTTGAAGCGCTTGACGGTGGCCTCGCCGTCGAGCATCGCGGCCACGATGTCGCCGTTCTCTGCGACCGGCTGACGGCGCACCGTGACCCAGTCGCCGTCGCAGATCGCGGCCTCGATCATCGAGTCACCGACGACCTTGAGGACGAACAGCTCACCGTCGCCGACAAGCTGGCGGGGGAGAGGGAAGACGTCTTCGACGGATTCCTCGGCGAGGATCGGGCCACCGGCCGCGATCCGGCCGACCAGCGGCACGTAGGACGCGGCGGGCTTGCCCGCGGTGTCCGTGGGCTGCACCGAGGCGGCCTGGTCGGAACCGCGCACCTCGTATGCGCGCGGGCGGTGCGGGTCGCGGCGCAGGAAGCCCTTGCGCTCCAGTGCCATCAGCTGGTGGGCGACGGAGGACGTGCTGGAAAGGCCGACGGCCTGACCGATCTCGCGCATCGACGGCGGGTAGCCCCGTCGCTGCACGGAGTCCCTGATGACCTCGATCACCCGGCGCTGGCGGTCGGTGAGTCCGGAACTGTCCGCCCGGATGCCGGGAGGTCGGCCCGGCAGGGAGCGCTTTTGCCCCTCAGGGTTCGTGGCTTCGTTCATCGCATGCACCGGCTCCAGTCGGCCCTGGGAGCGGTCCTGGGCAGCGATGGCGGCACTGTCTGCGGTGGTGGTCACGTCGGCCCCTCTCGATGGTCTCCCTGCTGGACAACGGTAGTTGCTTTCGAAAGGTTGCGCCAAACACACGTTCGAGTGAAAAAACGCGAATCACCGGACGCGATCATGTGTCCGGGTGTATTGGCGGCCGAACCACCTGGCGGGCAAAAGGGCCCATTGCTGTACTCTTCACCGCCGGGGTGATCGCCTCGTGGACTGTGCCCCAGTCTGCCATCCGGCATTCCCTCACCCGGGGACCAGCCCTCATCTGTGCGGGAGTCCCACGTCCCCTCCTCGCGGCGCCCACGGTATCTCCGCATGTGTCGCGGCGATACGGCCGTGCAGGAACGGATGTGGCCGCGCCCCTGGCGAAGCCGCCGACGGCGGCGCCTTCGAGGTGAACGGGCCCGTGCGGCAGGGGTTGACGGCGTCACCTGCGCCAACGCGCGCGACACGCGAGATGGGTGTGGATGTATGAGCCAATCCCCACATCTAGTGGTTGGATTGCATCAGCAGCCCAGAAGTTGTGGTCCCCCCGGTCTCGAGGCTCATGGTCATCGCCTATGCTTGGGGCTGCTTCGTGGGGCGCAAGATGCCCGGCGAGGCTATTGAGTCTGCTGTGAGGAGGGTTGGGAATTCATGCACTGCCCCTTCTGCAGGCACCCCGACAGTCGTGTCGTGGACAGTCGTACGACCGATGACGGCACATCGATCCGCAGGCGCCGCCAGTGCCCTGACTGCTCCCGTCGTTTCACGACCGTGGAGACGTGCTCGCTCATGGTGGTGAAGCGGTCCGGAGTCACCGAGCCCTTCAGCCGTACGAAGATCATCAATGGTGTGCGCAAGGCGTGCCAGGGGCGACCTGTCACCGAGGATGCGCTCGCCCAGCTCGGCCAGCGGGTCGAGGAGGCGGTGCGAGCCACCGGAAGCGCCGAGCTGACCACCCATGACGTGGGGCTGGCCATACTCGGTCCGTTGCAGGAACTCGATCTCGTCGCCTACCTGCGGTTCGCCTCCGTCTACCGGGCGTTCGACTCGCTCGACGACTTCGAGGCGGCCATCGAAGAACTCAGGGCGCAGACGGGACACACCGATACCGACGATCCGGACCGCGAAGACGCGGCTGCGGGGAGCCAGGAAGACGACCGCGGGCCCGGAGGGACGAAGCAGGTCCCCGAGCCCGCAGGCGCCGCCGACTGACCGGCGGGCCGGACCCGGAAGCCAGCTCCGGGCCCGGCCGGGCGGCGGCGTGAGAAGACCTGTTGCGGGCGTGTGAGTGGGTGCCCGCAACACCAGACAGAACATCGTGCACCGGGAACAACGGGGCACTTCAGGGCGTTTTCGCCCGTACAGGGAGGCGGCATGACAGAGACGGCGAGCGGTCCGGCACGGAGTTCCCGCGCCAAGAGCCCCAAGGCGAGCAAGGGCCTGCGTGTCGAGCGCATCCACACCACCCCTGGGGTCCACCCCTACGACGAGGTGGCCTGGGAGCGTCGTGACGTCGTCATGACCAACTGGCGCGACGGCTCGGTCAACTTCGAGCAGCGCGGCGTCGAGTTCCCCGACTTCTGGTCGGTGAACGCGGTCAACATCGTCACCAGCAAGTACTTCCGCGGTGCCGTGGGCACCCCGCAGCGTGAGACCAGCCTGAAGCAGCTGATCGACCGCATCGTGAAGACGTACCGGAAGGCCGGGGAGGACCACAAGTACTTCGCCTCGCCCGCCGACGCCGAGATCTTCGAGCACGAGCTGGCGTACGCCCTCCTGCACCAGATCTTCAGCTTCAACAGCCCTGTCTGGTTCAACGTCGGCACCAAGCAGCCCCAGCAGGTCTCCGCCTGCTTCATCCTGTCCGTCGACGACTCCATGGAGTCGATCCTCGACTGGTACAAGGAAGAGGGCATGATCTTCAAGGGCGGCTCCGGCGCCGGCCTGAACCTCTCCCGGATCCGCTCCTCCAAGGAGCTTCTGTCCTCGGGCGGCAACGCCTCCGGCCCGGTCTCCTTCATGCGTGGCGCCGACGCCTCCGCAGGAACGATCAAGTCCGGTGGTGCCACCCGCCGCGCCGCCAAGATGGTCGTCCTCGATGTGGACCACCCGGACATCGAGGACTTCATCGAGACCAAGGTCAAGGAAGAAGAGAAGATCCGCGTCCTGCGCGACGCCGGCTACGACATGGACCTGGGCGGCGACGACATCACGTCCGTCCAGTACCAGAACGCCAACAACTCGGTCCGTGTCAACGACGAGTTCATGAAGGCGGTCGACCAGGGCGGCCAGTTCGGGCTGCGCGGCCGGATGAGCGGCGAGGTCATCGAAGAGGTCGACGCCAAGGCACTCTTCCGCAAGATCGCCGAGGCGGCCTGGGCCTGCGCCGACCCCGGCATCCAGTACGACGACACCATCAACACGTGGCACACCTGCCCCGAGTCCGGCCGGATCACCGCGTCGAACCCGTGCAGCGAGTACATGCACCTGGACAACACGTCCTGCAACCTGGCCTCGCTGAACCTGATGAAGTTCCTGAAGGACGACAGCAAGGGCAACCAGTCCTTCGAGGCCGAGCGCTTCCAGAAGGTCGTCGAGCTGGTCATCACCGCGATGGACATCTCGATCTGCTTCGCGGACTTCCCGACGCAGAAGATCGGCGAGAACACGCGCGCGTTCCGCCAGCTCGGCATCGGTTACGCCAACCTCGGCGCCCTGCTGATGGCCACCGGTCACGCCTACGACTCCGACGGCGGCCGCGCCCTCGCCGGCGCCATCACCTCCCTGATGACGGGCACGGCGTACCGGCGCTCCGCCGAACTCGCCTCGGTCGTCGGCCCGTACGACGGGTACGCCCGCAACGCCGACGCCCACAAGCGCGTCATGAAGCAGCACTCGGACGCCAACGACAAGGCCGTCCGCATGGACGACCTGGACACCCCGGTGTGGGCCGCCGCCAGCGAGGCCTGGGGCGATGTCCTGCGCCTCGGTGAGAAGAACGGTTTCCGTAACTCACAGGCGTCCGTGCTCGCCCCGACCGGCACCATCGGCCTGGCGATGTCCTGCGACACCACCGGCGTCGAGCCCGACCTCGCGCTGGTCAAGTTCAAGAAGCTGGTCGGCGGCGGCTCGATGCAGATCGTCAACGGCACCGTCCCGCAGGCCCTGCGCCGCCTGGGCTACCTGGAAGAGCAGATCGAGGCGATCGTCGCCCACATCGCCGACCACGGCAACGTGATCGACGCCCCCGGTCTCAAGCCCGAGCACTACGAGGTGTTCGACTGCGCCATGGGCGAGCGGGCCATCTCCCCGATGGGCCACGTCCGCATGATGGCCGCGATCCAGCCGTGGATCTCCGGCGCCATCTCCAAGACGGTCAACATGCCGGAGTCGGCGACCGTCGAGGAGGTCGAGGAGATCTACTTCGAGGCCTGGAAGCTCGGCGTCAAGGCGCTCGCGATCTACCGCGACAACTGCAAGGTCGGCCAGCCGCTCTCCGCCAAGACCAAGGAGAAGGAGAAGGCGGAGATCACCGAGAAGGCCGAGGAGACGATCCGTACCGCGGTCGAGAAGGTCGTCGAGTACCGCCCGGTCCGCAAGCGTCTGCCGAAGGGACGTCCCGGCATCACCACGTCCTTCACCGTCGGCGGTGCCGAGGGCTACATGACCGCCAACTCCTACCCGGACGACGGTCTCGGTGAGGTCTTCCTCAAGATGTCCAAGCAGGGCTCGACCCTCGCGGGCATGATGGACGCCTTCTCCATCGCCGTCTCCGTCGGCCTCCAGTACGGCGTGCCGCTGGAGACGTACGTCTCGAAGTTCACCAACATGCGCTTCGAGCCGGCCGGCATGACGGACGACCCGGACGTGCGGATGGCGCAGTCGATCGTCGACTACATCTTCCGCCGCCTGGCGCTGGACTTCCTGCCCTTCGAGACGCGCTCCGCGCTCGGCATCCACTCCGCCGAGGAGCGTCAGCGCCACCTCGAGACCGGTTCGTACGAGCCGAGCGACGACGAGGTCGACGTCGAGGGCCTGGCCCAGTCGGCGCCGCGCGCCCAGGAGCTGAAGGCCGTTTCGGCTCCGAAGGCCGAGGAGGCGGTCAAGCCCGCCCCGCAGCAGGCCCACACCAGTGCCGAACTGGTGGAGATGCAGCTGGGCATTCAGGCAGACGCCCCGCTGTGCTTCTCCTGCGGTACGAAGATGCAGCGTGCCGGTTCCTGCTACATCTGCGAGGGCTGCGGCTCGACCAGCGGCTGCAGCTGACGCCGAGCACCTGAGCCGATGACGGAGGGGCACCGCCTGCGGGCGGTGCCCCTCCTGTCGTAGGTGCCTCGTCGGTGGCGACGTCAGGGACGGTGTGCAGAGCCCATCGTCGCGGTGAAGTCGACGGGGTCGCCCTCGAAACCACGGAGGCCGGCGCGGAAGTCCCACGGCCCCGAGCCGTCCCTGGCGAACTCCGCGACCGTCGCCGCGGTCGCACCCAGGACACCGCCGAAGTCGTCCTCCGTGAGGACGGTGTACCCCTCGCGGATACGCAGTCCGGGGTTGCGCACACTGACGAAAGTGCGCTCTGCCGGACGCTGCTGGATGACGACACCGACGACTACGCGCGCGTACCGGACGTCGAGCCGGTCCAGTTCCAGCGTCATGACTTCGTCGTAGCCGAAGCCCTGGCCGTCCTTGCTGTCCCGATTGAGAGTGATGGTGCCGTCCGGGGAGCGGCTGTCGAAGTGCACCACGTATGCGGGATCGCCGTGCGGAGCGTCCGCCAGGTAGGTCGCAGCGACCAGGTCCAGGTCGGTGGACGGCTGTCCCGCCGGGCTGGGATCCCACCGCACCGCGATCTCGACCTTGCGAAGCCCCTTGTTGAGCCCGTCCACCAGAGTCCCCTTCCCCGTACCGACCCGTCCGCCGGCCCAACTGCCGGGCGCGCATGACTGTTTGTCCATCCTGCCACGCGCGCGGGCGCGTGCGGGGAGGAGCGGTCCAGCCGAGAGTGACCGACGCCACGCTCCGTGGCCTTACCATGGCGCGGTGCTGGTCAAGTGGATTCGCTGCACCGTGGTGGACCGCCGCGGTTTCGAGCGGGGGCAGCGGAAGTGGGCGGGGCTTCTGGGGGAGCCGGGGTTTCGCGGGCAGGGGGGTGGCTGGAGCCGGGGGCGGCCGGACGTGGCGCACATTTTCGCGTTCTGGGAGAGCCGTGCCTTCTACGACTCCTTCATGGCACGGTCCCACGACCGGCTCGCATCGTCCCAGGCGGGCACGTTCAAGGACGCCCAGGTCAGACTCTTCGACTACCGCTTCGACGTGAAGACCGGCTTCGAGCCGCGGTTCACGGACGCCGACCTGCTCCGGGTGGCGCTCTGCCGTATTCACGAGGCGCGGGCCGAGCACTTCGTGCTGATGCAGGAGAAGGTCTGGAACCCGGCGATGGCCGGCTCGCCCGGCATGGTGCGCGGGCTGTTCGGCGAGGCACCCGGGAACGAGTTCATGGTGCTGTCGATGTGGCGCTCGGCCGCCGAGCACGGCAAGTACCGCACGGAACGCGTGGAGCGGCTCGCCCTGAGGGCCCAGACGGAGGCGGACGTGGCGGCGCTCACCGGGGACGTCGTGGACATGGAGTCGAGCTGGACGGTGTGATTCCGGGCGGTGTGTGTCTCCAGGCGGTGCTTGCGAGCGGTGTGTGGTTCCTTGCGGCGTCGGCGGGTGTAACCGGATGGCATGACTCCGGGGGCGCGACATCGGGGGTGCCACTCCCGGCGTGTGACTCCGAGAGCCGGAGGGCGTCGTTCCGGTCGGACAAGCGTGCGAGCGGAGTGATCTGCGGGGCAGGAATCGTGTGACCTACGCTGTATGGGCGCGGTGTGAGTCCTCCACGGGCCCTCACCCGATCTAGGGTCTTGGCATGGCACGACCACGGCGCATCGTCCTTGTCCGGCACGGCGAGTCAACGGGCAATGTTGATGACTCCGTCTACGAGCGTGAACCCGACCACGCCCTGGCACTGACCGGGCGCGGCAGACGGCAGGCGGAGGCGACGGGCGAGCAGCTGCGCGAGCTCTTCGGCGACGAGCGCGTCAGCGTCTACGTCTCCCCGTACCGCCGTACGCACGAGACGTTGCGCGCGTTCCACCTGGACACCGGTCTCATACGGGTGCGCGAGGAACCCAGGCTGCGCGAGCAGGACTGGGGCAACTGGCAGGACCGGGACGAGGTCCGCCTTCAGAAGGCCTACCGGGACGCGTACGGCCACTTCTTCTACCGCTTCGCCCAGGGCGAGTCCGGTGCCGACGTCTACGACCGGGTCGGGGGCTTCCTGGAGAGCCTCTTCCGCAGCTTCGAGGACCCGGACCACCCGCCGAACGTCCTCATCGTCACGCACGGCCTGGCTATGCGGCTGTTCTGCATGCGGTGGTTCCACTGGACCGTCGCGGAGTTCGAGTCGCTGTCGAACCCGGGGAACGGCGAGGTGCGGATGCTCGTTCTGGGGGACGACGGCAAGTACACGCTCGACCGGCCCTTCGACCGCTGGCGAGACCCCGAGCCGTACGAGATCACCGGATAGAGTGGCAGGGCGATGACCGCTGATTACTCCCCCGACGCGCGCCTGGACCGCGCCCTGGCCTGCCTGCGCGGACTGTCCGTCGGGGACGCCCTGGGTTCCCAGTACTTCGTGCCGGTGAACTACCCGCTGCTGAAGCGCCGCGAGGTGCCGTCCGGGACGTGGCAGTGGACGGACGACACGGAGATGGCCGGCTCGGTCGTCGCCGTCCTGGCCGCCCACCACCGCATCGACCAGGACGCCCTGGCCCTCTCCTTCGCCGAGCACCACGACTTCGACCGAGGGTACGGTCCCGCCGTCAATCGCCTCTTGCGCCTCGTCCGGGAGGGCGGCGACTGGCGGGAACTCGCCGCCGCGCTCTTCAAGGGACAGGGTTCGTGGGGCAACGGCGCGGCGATGCGGATCGCCCCGCTGGGCGCCTGGTACGCCGGAGACCCTGAGCAGGCGACGCATCAGGCGGAGATCTCGGCCTACACCACCCATCAGCACCGCGAGGCGGTCGTCGGGGCCATGGCCGTCGCCGCGGCGGCCGCGTTCGCCGCCGCGCCCGACGGACCGCCCGGCGCCGAAGCGCTCCTCGACGGGGTCATCGATCTGGTGCCGAAGAGCGCCGTGGGCGCGGGACTCCGCAGGGCCCGGGACATGCTCGACTATGACGACCCGGGCACGGTCGCGGCGGTGCTGGGGTGCGGGCGGCGTACGACCGCCCACGACACGGTGCCCTTCGCCCTCTGGTCGGCCGCGAGAAGCCTCGGCGACTACGAGCGGGCGTTCTGGACGACTGCCCAGGTGGGCGGGGACGTCGACACCACGTGCGCCATCGTCGGCGGCGTGGTCGCCTCGGGGAAGGCGGGGACGCCGCCCGCCGACTGGGTCGAGCGGACGGAGCCGCTTCCGGACTGGGTGCCCCTGTCGGCCTGAGTGTCAGGACTCTCACCCATCGGAAACTCTCCGTATATCTCGGGAACTCTCCGTAACCGCCCGCCCGTTGTTCCGATATCCGCTGTGCGGGCCGTCGAGGCGCGTGTGCGCCGGACACCCGGTGAGCGCGAAGGAGGGCGGACACCCGGGTGAGCGCGAAGGAGGGGGCGCCATGGAGTTTCTGTTCGCGGCTTGGATCCGTTGGTGGGACGCTGTCGCGCCTCGTGTGCAAGGCATGCGGTTGGCCACGCTGCCGGCCTTGTCCTCCGTTCCCAACATGCAGCCCGGGCATCCGCAGCTGATCGTGAACCAGCTCGACGTCCGTCGGCGAACTTGTGTCGTGTCCGCCGACGGGCCGCCGGGGCCGGTTCGTGACGCCCTGGAATCAGCCGAGGCCCGGTCCGGCGGAGCCGGAGAGCGCCTCCAGGTCGCTCTTGCGGACCCGGATCACCAGCCAGGCCGTGGCCAGAGCGAGGACGGCCATCGCGGCGGCCGGGATGAAGGCCGTCGAGATGCCCTGCGCCAGCACCTCGTGCCCCCACGGCGCGGGCAGTTGCTGCGTCCTGGCGAACTCCGCCTTCTGCTCCGCGGATCCGTCGGCCATGAACTTCGGAAGCTGCTTCTCCGCCTCGTCCTTGGTCGCCGTGCCGAAGACCGTCGTCAAGATGGAAAGGCCCAGCGATCCGCCCACCTGCTGTGTCGTGTTGAGCAGCCCGGACGCCGCACCCGCCTCGTGCGGGGCGACACCGGAGACGGCGGTGAGCGTCAGCGTCACGAAATTCAGCCCCATGCCGAAGCCGAACACCAGCATCGGGCCCAGAACCCCGCCGGCGTACGAGCTGTCGGAGCTGATGAGCGCCTGCCAGGCCAGTCCGGTCATCGCGAGCGCCGAGCCCACCAGCATGAAGGGCTTGGGGCCCAGCACCGGCAGGAACCGCTGCGACAGGCCCGCGCCGAGTGCGATCACGACCGTCACGGGCAGGAAGGCGAGCCCTGCCTCGATCGGGCTGTACCCGAGCACGTTCTGCACGAACAGGACGATGTAGAAGAACATGCCGAACATCGCCGCGGCCAGGCTCAGCATGATCACGTACGTGCCCGAGCGGTTGCGGTCGGCGAACATCCGCAGCGGGGTGATCGGCTCCTTGGCCCGGGACTCGATGATTGCGAAGGCCAGCAGCAGCACCACGGCGGCAGCGAAGGACCCGATGGTGAAACCGTCCCGCCATCCCTCGTCCGCGGAGCGGATGAAGCCGTAGACGAGCAATGCCATGCCCGCGGTCGAGGTCACCGCGCCCGCGACGTCGAAGCGGCCGGTGTGCCGTTCGGACTCGCTGATGTAGAGCGGGGTGAGCACGGCTATCAGTACGCCGATCGGCACGTTCACGAAGAGCACCCAGCGCCAGTCGAGCCACTCGGTGAGCATGCCGCCCGCGAGCAGACCGATGGCACCACCACCGGCGGAGACCGCGGCGAAGACGCCGAAAGCCCGGTTGCGCTCCGGACCCTCGGGGAACGTGGTGGTGATGAGCGCCAGCGAGGTGGGCGAGGCGATCGCGCCGCCCACCCCCTGCAGGACCCGGGCGGCCAGCAGCTGCCAGGGCTCCTGGGCCAGCCCGCCGAGCAGCGAGGCGAAGGTGAACAGCAGGATGCCGGTCATGAAGACCCGGCGCCGTCCGAGGATGTCACCGGCGCGGCCGCCGAGAAGCAGCAGGCCGCCGAAGGTGAGTGTGTAGGAGCTGACGACCCACGTGAGGTCGGTGGTGCTGAACTCGAGCGCGTCTTGAATGTGCGGGAGCGCGATGTTCACAATCGTCGCGTCGAGTACCACCATGAGCTGGCAGGCCGCGATGACGGTGAGCGCGATACCGGGGCGTCCCTCCCGGCGTGCCGCGCCTGGCTTGTGATCTTGGAGCAATGGAGAGGTGGTCACTATGGGTCCCCCACGAGTGCTTTAGTGAACGCTGGCGTTCACTGCCGCGTCAACGGTAGTGAATCCCCGACAGTGAACGCAAGCGTTCACTTACGACGTCGTCGTTCGGCACGTCCCCCTTGTGTGGCCGTCCGGCGCGTTCCCCATCCCCGAAAATGCCCGCTTCCTCTGCTCGTTGGAGAGAGTCAGATGGTTACCCCCAGCTGGGCGGATGCTCCCGCTCGGACGGCCGCTCGCCGCCGAGGCGCGGTACTCGAACGCGCCATCCTCGAAGCCGCCCTGGATCAGCTCAGCACCGTCGGCTGGAACGGCCTGACGATGGAGGGCGTCGCCGCCGGCGCGCAGACCGGCAAGGCCGCGGTCTATCGGCGTTGGCCGTCCAAGGAGGATCTTGTCGCCGACGCCTTGCGTGCCGGGCTGCCGCAGTTCGATGCGGTCCCGGACGAAGGGGGCGTGCGTGATGACCTCTTGGTGCTGTGCCTGCGAGCCCGTGACGCGATGTTCTCCCGTCCGGGTTCTGCACTTCGCTCGGTGATTCACGAGTGCGACACAGCGCAGGCCGAGCGCTTCCATGCCGTGATCTTCGAGGGGGTTGTGGAGCCCACCATGGAAATGTTGCGCGAGGTTGTCGACCGAGGTGTCAAGCGAGGCGAGGTGCGCCCCGAGGCTGTGAACGGTTATGTCTTCGACGCCATACCGGCGATGATGATGTATCGCTCCAAGATGTGCGGATGTGAATGGCAGGACCGCGAAGTCGAGGAGATGATCGACCAGTTGATGGTTCCGCTGTTGCGGCCGCACGGTTCCTGACGTCCCCGCCGATGGGGCTGTTGCTCCTGCGGGCCGGTGCGAGACCGTCGCGCTGAACGGTGCGCCGTGCTCGCGTCGAACGGTCGCCGCGCTCGTGTTGAAGGCTGCCCGACGGGAGCTCGCGAGGGTGGCGAGCTCGCCGTGACCGACCGGGGTGTCGCGGACGCTTCAGGGCGGCGTAATCTAGGTGCGCCATGCCGTACGAACCACCTACTCACACCGTCGAGCGCTCCCTTCGAGCCACGACCGGAGCGAAGATCGTTGCAGGTGTCGACGAGGTGGGGCGCGGCGCGTGGGCCGGTCCCGTCACCGTCTGCGCGGCGATCACCGGACTGCGCCGCCCGCCCGAGGGGCTCACGGACTCCAAGCTGCTCACCATCAAACGACGCACCGCCCTCGCCGAGGAACTGCGGACCTGGGTGACGTCGTACGCACTGGGGCACGCCTCTCCGGAGGAGATAGACACCCTGGGGATGACGGCCGCACTGCGGCTCGCGGCGGGGCGTGCGCTGGACGCACTGCCGGTCCGTCCCGACGCCGTCATCCTCGACGGCAAGCACGACTACCTCGGTACCCCTTGGCGGGTCCGTACGGTGATCAAGGGTGACCAGTCCTGCGTGGCGGTCGCAGCGGCCTCGGTGATCGCAAAAGTCCAGCGCGACAAAATGATGGCCGAACTGGGTATCGACCATGCAGACTTCGGTTTTGCGGACAACGCCGGGTATCCATCACCCGTGCACAAGGCCGCACTGGCGGAGCGGGGCCCCACCCCCTACCACCGCTTGTCGTGGGCGTATCTTGATGCGTTGCCCCAGTGGCGGCACCTCAAGAAGGCCCGCAGTTGGGCGGACGGAAGCGTTCCGGAGATCGAGGGTCAGCTCGGCTTCGATTTCTGACGGTTTCGTTCGCGCGCATGCGCCACCCGCCGAAGCGGGCCGTACTAGCGTTTGATAAATATCAACTCATGCCTCTCATTCCCGAGGAGCCTCAGATTCACGAGAGTGCCCAGGGTCCCCGCGTCACTCCGGCCAGCGGCCGAGTCGCGCCGACCCCCCGTCCCGTACCAGGCCCCCGTCCCGCGGCACCGTCGCGTCCCGGTCGCCCCGGCCCTCTCCGGCCGGCGCCGCCGGTGCAACGGACGCCGCGCGACGTGGCCGCCAAGCCCGCTCCGTCGGGCCCTGCCGCCGGTGCCGCCGCTCCGGTCACCCCGCAGATCCAGTTGATCCCGGCTTCCGTGGAGGGGGCGCTCGACGCCGCCGAGGAAGCCGTGGACCTGCTGCTGGACTCCGGTCGTGCGCCCGGTGACATCCTGGTGATCACGACCGGGGAGCAGCACCCGTGGGCCGCCCACGAGCTGTCCTTCGGTGAAACCGCCTACTGGGCCCAGCATGACGCGGGCGACGACGTCTTCTACACGGAGGCCACCATCGCGGAACGCGCCGCGTCGCGTCCGGTGGTCGTGGTCGCCGTCAACGGTGGTCCTGAGGCCGCGGCCGTGAGCGCCCTGTCCCTGGCACACTCCCGGGCCGGCGCCCTGCTGATCGTCTGTGGTGACCCGCAGCGGATCAACTCGGTGCTGGGCGCGGGCGTCTGAGCCGGGTGCCGTAGCGCCCGGCAGGGCGCTGGGGCGACTCCGGGCGCCGCTGCTGCGGTGCCGCACGGCGGGCGGTCCACCCCGCCCGGGCAAGGGGGAGACCGTGTCTGTGTGGTGGCCGAGCGCGGTCCGGGGTGCGCCCTCTGCGGCTGCGCCGGACGACTGTGCGTGCGGTTCGGGCAGAGCAGCATTCAAAGGGCTCGTTCATGCTGCCCGTCGTCGGGATCGCGGTGTGCCGGGCGGCAAAGTGCCGTTGATGCCGGGGCCGTGCGGAGCGGTCGGCCGGGACTCAGCGTGCCGCCGCCGCACGGCGCAGTACCTCGGAGGCGCCACCGGTGCGGGGTATGGGCGGCGGTGCCTCCGACGTGGCGAACGGCTCCGGTGCCGACGCCGAGTGAGGGCGACGTCCACCGCGGCCCTCGCCCAGGACTTGCCAGCCGTCACGGGTCAGCGTGATGTACGCCCCGCAGCGCAGCCCGTGCAGGGTGCAGGCGTCGCGCAGCCCCCACATCCACGCGCCGTCCTCCTCCGTCCAACGCGCGTCGCCCTCACGGCAGTAGAGCAGCACCGCGGTGCGTACCGGTGTCCGGCGGCGCAGATCGTGCGGAATGACCCGACGCAGTTGCGCGAGCAGCGCGTTGCGGAACATCCAGCCGTCGGCCGGAGCCGAACGGCGCACGAACGAGGCGCTCGCCCGCAGCCGCTCGTCCGGATCGAGCACGGCGACGACAGCGGTCGCCGGCTGCGGGTGGTGCCGGGCGTGCAGTCCGCTGACGATCTCGCGGGGGTTGCGCAGGAGAGGGATCCCGGCGGCGGCCCATTCCGCGGGTTCGAGCAGGCGGTTGGCGGAAGCGACGGACGTCGACGCCGCTGCCGAGGCCGGAGCGAATCCGAAGGTCACGGTCCTCCCTTCGGCTACGCGCCCACACTGCGGGCGGGGTCGGATTCTGGGAGCGCGCACCGCGGCAAAGCCCTACCGGAGCGGCGGGCGAGCCGTGCGGGAGCGGACCTCAATTCTTCCTGTCGAACTTGAATGCGGCAACGAGCAATTGCGGCAGCCGACCGTTATCAGATGATGCGCGGCTAATATCCCCACGGTGTGTGTCGCCGGACCGCCCATGGCGGTGTTCGAGCACGACACGTTCGTACGTCATGGCGGTGGGCTGCGTCCAGAGGTGTGCGCCGGGACAACCGCTCCGAACCAGCGCACGCCGTCAGCCCTGTACGGCCAGCACCAGCGGCAACACCCCCTGCGCGCCGGAGCGTCGGAGCATGCGGGCCGCGACCGCGAGGGTCCAGCCGGTCTCCGTGTAGTCGTCCACCAGGAGGACCGGGCCCTGGGCCCCGGCGAGAGCGGACGCGAGGGCGGGCGGCACGGCCAACGCTCCATCGAGCGCCTTCAGCCGCTGGGCGCTGTTGGTGCGGGAGCCCGGGTAGGCGTCGCCGGTGTACTCGACCGTGCCCAGCAGCGGCAGCCGGCCGATCTCCGCGATGTGCGCCGCCAGTGAGTTGATCAGCTGTGGTCGCGTACGCGAGGCGACGGTGACGACGCCGGCCGGGCGCGATCGGCCCTCCGGTGCGCCGGCGGCCCAGCCGTCGGGGCCCTTGGCCCAGTCGGCCAGGACGTCCACCACCGCCCTGGCCACGTCGTCGGGCACGGGGAGGTCGGGGGCCTGGGGCGCGAGCATGGGCCGCAGTCGGTTGCCCCACCCGATGTCCGACAGGCGTCCCAGCGCGCGTCCTGGCGCGGCCTGTTCGCCGGCGGGGATGCGTCCCTTGAGCTCCACTCCGATCGCCGGCAGCCCGGTGGGCCACATCCGCCGGGGCTCCACCTCGACACCTGCCCGGCCCAGGTCCACGCGTGCGGCGTCGAGCGCCTCCTCTGACGTGTCGGCGGTGAAGCGCGGACCGACGCAGTTGTCGCAGCGACCGCACGGCTTGGCCGCCTCGTCGTCGAGCTGGCGCTGCAGGAACTCCATGCGGCAATCCGTTGTCGACGTGTACGCGCGCATGGCCTGCTGCTCGGCCTCACGCTGACGTGCCACCCAGGCGTACCGCTCGGTGTCGTAGGCCCACGGTTGGCCGGTGGCGATCCAGCCGCCCTTGACCCGCTTGACCGCCCCGTCCACGTCGAGAACCTTGAGCATGGTCTCGAGACGGGAGCGGCGCAGCTCCACCAAGGGCTCCAGGGCCGGCAACGACAGAGGCTTCTCCGCGTGCGCGAGGAGGTCGAGCGTGCGACGTACCAGGTCTTCCGGGGGGAAGGCAAGCGACGCGAAGTACTTCCAGATCGCCTCGTCCTCCTGGCCCGGGAGCAGGAGTACCTCGGCATGCGCCACGCCGCGGCCCGCGCGGCCCACCTGCTGGTAGTAGGCGATGGGGGAGGAGGGGGAGCCCAGGTGCACCACGAAGCCCAGGTCGGGCTTGTCGAAGCCCATACCGAGCGCCGAGGTGGCGACCAGCGCCTTCACCTTGTTGCCGAGGAGATCCTCCTCGGCCTGCTGGCGATCGGCGTTCTCCGTCTTGCCCGTGTAAGACGAGACCGTGTGTCCGCGCTGCCGGAGGAAGGCGGTGACCTCTTCGGCGGCGGCCACGGTGAGGGTGTAGATGATTCCGGACCCCGGCAGCTCGTCGAGGTGCTCGGCGAGCCAGGCCATCCGGTGCGCGGAGTCCGGCAGGCGCAGCACGCTCAGGCTCAGGCTGTCCCGGTCCAGCGGGCCCCTCAGGACGAGTGCGTCCGAGCTGCCGCCGGTGCCCAGCTGTTCAGCCACGTCGGCGGTCACACGCGCATTGGCCGTGGCGGTGGTCGCGAGCACCGGCACACCGGGCGGGAGATCGGCGAGCATGGTGCGCAGCCTGCGGTAGTCCGGGCGGAAGTCGTGACCCCAGTCGGAGACGCAATGGGCCTCGTCCACCACCAGGAGCCCGGTTGCGGCCGCGAGCCGAGGGAGCACCTGGTCACGGAAGTCCGGGTTGTTGAGCCGTTCGGGACTCACCAGCAGGACGTCCACCTCGCCCGCGGCGATCTCTTCCTGAACGGCGTCCCACTCCTCCGTGTTGGAGGAGTTGATGGTCCGGGCGTGGATGCCGGCCCGAGCCGCCGCCTCGACCTGGTTCCGCATGAGCGCGAGAAGCGGGGACACGATCACTGTGGGGCCACTGCCCCGCGCCCGCAGCAGCGAGGTCGCCACGAAGTACACCGCGGACTTGCCCCAGCCCGTGCGCTGGACGACAAGGGCACGGCGTCTGTCGGCGACCAGCGCCTCGATCGCCAGCCACTGGTCCTCGCGCAGCCGGGCCTCTCCTGAGACGTCCCCGACGAGACGGGTGAGGACGGCGTCGGCGGCCGCCCGGAGTTCCGCGTTGCTCGTGTGCTCCATACGTTCCATACAACAGGACGGCACTGACATCCGGAGCCGCGCACCGAGACCTGTGGACGCAACGGCTGCGGATGACGCGTCCCTGATCAGACTTATCCACAGGCCCAAGCGGAGGTTCGGGTTCCGCGAGATCGTCTTCGCATGACGAACCACAGCGAAACGACCGGATCCCCTGAGAACGGTGACATCACCGGGCCCGAGACGCAGAGCGGGCACAAGAGCAGCAAGCAGGAGAAGAAGGGGAACGACCCGTCCGGGCCGCACACCACCAGCCCGCCCTACGCCAGTCATGGAGGCGAGCACCAGGTCACCCTGCGCACGCCGGCCGAGCTGGCCGACGCCCTGCCGTACCTGCTCGGATACCGCCCCGAGGACAGCATCGTCCTGGTCGCGCTCCACGACAGCGACGGACGCGGGCGGTTCGGAGGCCGGGCCCGGCTCGGTATTCCCGCGAACGCGGACGACTGGCCGTCAGCAGCCCGGCAGCTGTCCCACGGCCTCGTGACGGGCAGCGAGCGCCGAGGGGCCCGGCCCGAGTCGATGGTCGCCTTCCTGTGCCAGGAACCGGAGAAGGGACAGACCGGCCGCCAGGTGATGGAGCGGCTGCGGCCCCTGGCCCAGAGGCTGCGCATCGAGTGCGGTTCCCTGGACGTGGTGGTCGTCGAGGCACTGTGCATCTCGGAGGGCCGCTACTGGTCGTACTGCTGTGACAACGAGGCATGTTGCTCCTCCGAGGGCGCCCCCATGGGCCTCCCCGGCACCTCAGTGCTGGCCGCAGCCGCCACCTACGCAGGCATCCAGGTGCGCGGCACGCTGAAGGAGCTCCGGGCCCGGTTGCTGCCCTGGGAGAACGCCGCGGCCCTCGAGCAGGAGGCCGCCCTGGACACCGCCAGCATGGCGCTGGTGCCGAAGATCCTGGACGACGCGGGCCGCGTTGCCGTGGCCGACGAGACGCTGGAGCTGGCGGGCAGGATCCTGGACCGCTTCGCCGAGGCACAGCCGGTTTCCGGCGTGCTCCTGGCGGATCTGCGCGACGACGAACTGCTCGGCTACGACGAGGCCGCCCGGCTGATCCTGGGCCTCCAGGACCGAGCGACCCGCGACCGCGCGGCCGCGTGGATGGAGGGCGACGAAGCCGCACGCGCCCTTCGCCTTTGGCGGACCCTGGCCCGCCGGTGTGTCGGGCCCTACGCTGAACACGCCGCTGCGCCGCTCACCCTCGCCGGCTGGGTCGCCTGGTCGGCCGGCGACGAACTGGAGGCCCGCGAAGCCCTCGCCATGGCCTTGGGTGCCGATCCCGACTACCTCTTCGCCCGCCTTCTGCACCAGGCCTGCAACGAAGGCCTCGACCCGGAGTCGATCCGCAGGTGCCTTCGGGCGGAGCGGGAAGACCGTGGACGCGCGGCCGCCGACCTGGAAACGTCGGCGGACAATGCCGAGTCCGCCGGGCACGACACCACCGAGGCGACCGACATCGAACCCCACAGCATTCCTTCACAAGCAAGGGCGCCTCGGCTCGGACCATTCGGCAACTCCTCACCGGCAGCCCCGCCGCCCGAGTCCGAGCCGCACGGAAAGTCCTCTCGATCGGCGGCGCCGTCCCGCCGTCGTCGCCGCATTCGTCCGGCCGCCACCCCCGGCGCAGCATCCGGTGGTACCCGCGCGGACGACCGTGAGGGAGGAGCCCGCACCCCCGGCCGACGCCCGCCGGCGGGCACCACACACCCGGCTGGCAGCACAGGCTCTGCGGCCACCACACGCCCTGCGGCCACCACACGCCCCGCAGGCGCTACCGAATCCGGTGCTCGCCCAGGCCGTGCGACATCGGCGGGTACCGCCCGGCCCGGCAGTGTGCGAACGGGCGGCGCGCGTGCGCGTGCGGCGAAGAAGGCAGCCACGCCTGGCCGTCACGGGCGCGAGGAAGGCATGCAGTCCGGCCACGGCGTGAGCGGTGAGGAGTGAGCTTCCCGCGGGCGGCCCCAAGGCGCACGGGGCCGGGCCGTGGGCGTGACCCGGAGGACGCTCGCGGCGTTCACCTGAGTGGCGGAACGGCCGGACGGGCCGTGAGGCCGCACTGCCCCTGCTCCGTCGGAGCCCTCCGGCACCCGCGCCGAACCCGATCTTGGCGCACCGAGCGCAGAGGAAGCCGTCCCATGCACCAGCCGACTCCGCCCGCCGCCGACGACCGCCGCCCCCAGGGTGGACCCACACTGCCCCTCGGGTCGGGCCTCGGCCCGCCCGGGGCATGGGCACCGCGAGCGGGGGACCAGGCTGTTCCTCCCCAGCCAGCGGCACGTGTCGACGGTTACGGGCCGAGGTTCCCCGGCAACACGTCCTACCCCTCTGCGCCCCCCGGCGCCGACTGGCGTCCGCCCTCGTCGTCGGGCCCGGGCCGTTCGTCTCCACGGTGGTCGGGCCAGAGCCGTCGCCCTGGCACGGGTCCGGGATGCGGCCCAGCCTCATCGCCCTTCGCTCAAGGGCGGACACCGTCACCCCTTGGGCACTCATCCACACCCCCGCCCCGGGGCGCCACGATCCCCGGACTGCGCTGGTCCGCCGACCTGCCCCCCGCCCACACCGCGATGATCTGCGTCGCCCTTCCCGGCCTGGCCATCTCAACCGAGGAAGGGCAGCTGACCGGCCGGGGACTGGAGGGCTTCTACCGTGCCGGCCGCCGCGTGCTCTCCCGGTGCGAGATCCGCGTCGCCGGACGAGAGCCGCTCGCCGTACAGGCCCGCATGGCCTCGGCCGACCGCGCCCGGTTCGTGGGCACACTCCGCACATCACCGCAGACGGGCCCGGACCCTGACGTGATCGTGGAGCGTAACCGCTTCGCCGACGGCACGGAGCGGGTCACCCTGCACAGCGCGGCTCCGCGCACCCTGCGGCTGCCGGTCGAGATCGTCCTGGGCACTGACCTGGCCGACCTCGGCGCGATCGCCTCCGGCAGTGCGGGCCCCGACCTCCCCGCAAGTGTCCATGGCTCCGGCCTGCGCTGGTCCTGCGCCACCGGCAACGCCTCCGTCACGGCCGAACCGCCTCCCTCGGACGCCCTGGCCTCGGCAGGGCTGCTGCGGTGGGAGCTCGACCTGCCCCCGGGGGGCAGCAGAACCGTCGAACTGCGGGTGCGGCCGGACGGCGCGGGACCCCTCCGAGCCGTGGGACGAGCGGCGACCAGCCCGCTGGCCGCCGCATGTGCGGAGGGCGACGATCCGAGAGTCCCGGCCCTCCTGCGGACAAGCATCGAGGACCTCCAGGCCCTCCTCCTGCGTGACACCGCGCACCCCGCCGACACCCACCTCGCGGCCGGGGCACCCTGGCGCTGCGGTCTGGCTCCCGCCGACGCGCTGGCCGCCGCCCGAATGGTGCTGCCGCTGGGCACCGGCCTTGCCGCGGGAACGCTGCGGATCCTCGCACGGACCCAACTCACCGGGCCTGGACCGCAGTCGGGAATGATCCCCGGCCCCAGACGGGACGCCGGGCCGCACCTTCCGCCGCAGTGCACCGGCACAGAGGCCACGCTGCTCTTCCCCGCCCTGCTGGCAGAGGCCCGCCGCTGGGGCCTCCCCGACCAGGAAACGGAAGCGCTGCTGCCCGCTGCCGAGCGCTGCCTGACCTGGCTGCGAGACACCGTGGACGACGGCACCTACCTGCGCGACCCGAACCCGGGCGGGCCCGTCCGCTGCGAGACACAGGCCCACGCCCACCGTGCCGCGCTGCTCGGAGCCGACTTGCTAGACGCCTGTGGCCGGACGGGGGCAGCGGCGCTCCGGGAGTGGGCACAGACCTTGCGGACCGCCTTCCGGGAGCACTTCTGGGTCGAGGACCGGGGAGGCGGCCGGCCCGCGGCGGCACGTGCGCCGGACGGCAGTCCGGTGCCTCACCTGGGCGCCGCTGCCGTGCACCTCCTCGACACGGGCCTGCTGGGCGGAGGCGAGTTGGCGCCCGGACTGCTCGACAAGGTCCGGACCGAGCACCTCGCCCGACTGCTCGGCAGCCCCGTCATGGACTCGGGCTGGGGCCTGCGCGGACTGGGCTCGAAGGAAGCGGGATTCAATCCGTTCGGCCACCGTGCAGGAGCCGTACGGACCCAGGAGACGGCCCTCGCCGCCGCGGGACTCGCCGCCGCGGGCTATGAGAAGGAGGCCGGCTCACTGGTGCGCGGCGTGCTCGCGGCCGCCGAGACCTTTGCCTACCGGCTGCCCGAGATGTACGCGGGGGAGCAGCGCACGGAAGGAAGCGCTCCGCTCCCACACCCGGCAGCCTGCCGTCCTGCGGCCACCGCGGCGGCAGCCGGAATCATGCTGCTGACCACCCTCGTCGGCATCCGCCCCGATGCCCCGGCCGGCACGGTCACCCTGCGCCCCGTACGCAGCGCACCCCTCGGGGAGATCGGTTTCACGGGACTGCGCGTGGCGGGTGCCCGGTTCTCCGTGAGGGTCGGCCGGCTGGGCCTCGCCATGGTCGAGGAGGCGGCCGACGGACTGCAACTGGGGGTGTGACGTGCAGCGACGTGCCGTTTCACGACCAGGTGCGGGCAGCTGAGTCCATAAGCGGACCGAAGCGGATCACCAGGCGGACGGACCGGCGAAGGAGGTGTTTATCGTCAGGCAGACGACTATGATCGCCGCATGCCCTACGACCCGTCAGCGTTTCCGCCCTTCGCCGTCACCGTGGACCTGGTCGTGCTGACCGTGCGACGCCATGCCCTGTGTGCGCTGGCGGTGCGCAGGGGCGAACCGCCGTTCCAGGGACGGTGGGCGCTGCCCGGCGGCTTCGTACGGGCCGACGAAGACCTGGCGCAGGCCGCGGCGCGCGAGCTGGCCGAGGAGACAGGACTGCGCGTCCACGACCCGTCCGTCCCGGCTCAGGACAACGGCGCACACCTGGAGCAGCTCGCCACCTACGGAGATCCCAAGCGGGACCCCAGGATGCGGGTCGTCAGCGTCGCCCACCTCGCCCTCGCTCCCGATCTGCCCCCGCCCAGGGCGGGCGGAGACGCCAGCAACGCGCGCTGGGCCCCGGTCGAGGAACTGTTGCAGCAGGGCGGTTACGGGCGTGAGGCCGAGCCGGTCGCGCCGCTCGCCTTCGACCACGCGCAGATCTTGGCGGACGGAGTGGAGCGCGCCCGCTCCAAGATCGAGTACTCATCGCTGGCCACCGCCTTCTGCCCGCCCGAGTTCACCGTCGGGGAACTGCGCCGGGTCTATGAGGCGGTGTGGGGCGTTGCGCTCGACCCGCGCAACTTCCACCGCAAGGTCACGGGCACGCCCGGCTTCCTGGTTCCCACCGGTGGGACGACGACCCGCCAGGGGGGACGCCCGGCTCAGCTCTTCCGCGCCGGTGGCGCGACGCTGCTCAACCCCCCGATGCTGCGTCCCGAGGTGTGAGTGGTCGGCCGGGTGCGGGCGGCGCCCTGGCAGGGACTCGACCCGCCGACCACCCGGTCACGGGTGCAGGGCCTTCCCGAGGCGGACCTCGGTAAGGCCCTGGGTACCCGAAAAACCGGACATAGCGCGCTATCTTGCTGTGAGTGATCCAGGCCTTCGGACTGACCAGCAACCCCCGCAAAGAGCTTCCGCCCGCAGCCGACGACGTCTCGTTCGAGGCGCAGGCGGGCCGCATCACCGCGCTGCTCGGAGCGCCGGGCGCCGGCAAGACGACGGTTCTCAGACTGATGCTCGAACTCCAACCGGGTCGCGGCATCACTCTCTTCCGGGGGCGTCCACTGCACCGCATCGCCCACCCCTCGCGCGAGGTCGGCGTGTTGCTGGGCGACGTGCCCGGGCATCCCGCCCGCACGGTGCGAGGTCATCTGCGCATGCTGTGCGCAGCCGCGGGAGTTTCGGTTCGGCGTGCCGACGAAGTGCTCGAGGCGGTCGGGCTCGTGAGCCTGCGCGAGGAGCGCCTCGGCACCCTTTCCCGCGGCATGGACCGGCGCCTCGGCCTGGCCTGCGTCCTCCTGGCGGACCCGCACACCCTCGTCCTCGACGCCCCGTCCGACGGACTCTCCACCCGTGAGAGCGCCTGGCTGCACGGCATGTTGCGCGCCCACGCCGCCCAGGGCGGCACGGTCCTGTTCACCACGGCCGACCCCAAGGGAGCCGCGCGCACCGCCGATCGCGTCGTCACCCTGGAACAGGGCAGGCTCGTGGCCGACCAGGAGGCCGCGGAGTTCGCGCGTACCCGCCTCCGCCCCCGTGCCGCAGTGCGGAGTCCGCACGCGGCCCGTCTGGCGGTTCTCCTGGCCAAGCACGCCCGCACCTCGCAGCGCTCCGTCGAAGTCGTCCGAGAGGGCGGCAACCGCCTTTCGGTGTACGGCGGTACCTGCGCGGACATCGGTGAGATCGCGTTTCGCCACGGCATCGTCGTTCACCAACTCGCCGACGAGATCGGAGACATGGGGCCCGGTGCGGGTCTCGCTCACGCGAGCGGGCCGCGCGACCGAATCCTGGTCGAGCCGGTGCGCGTCACGGACACGCACGGGACGGCCCTCACGCCCAGGCCCGATGAGTCGCCATCGTCTGCCGGCCCGTCGAGGCCCTTCGCAACAGACGCCCCGACCCCCACAACCGAGCCGCACCCCGTGCTCGAGCAGGGATCCCTCTCCAACGCAAAGGAGCCGGTCACCAGCGAGCCGTCCTTGTCCTTCGGGCAACCGCAGCTGCCCGACGCCGAGCCGTATCAGGTCTTGGATCTCTCCCCGGCCGGCCGATCAGACGACGGCTCTCCGACAGCGACAGCGACCGCGCCGCCCCGGCCGCGGGCGCCGCATCCGACCGGCGCCCTCACCGCCCGCACGCCCGACGCGCTGCCGCCTCTGCCGCCCCCCATCTCCGTCCGTCCCGCCCCCAGCCCGCTCCGCCCGCTCCGGTACGAGATCCGCCGTGCCACCGGGATCGGCACCGGGTTCCTGACCGGGGCCGTCGTACTCGCCGTGTCCGCCGTGACCGCCGTGGTGCTCGCACGCATCGGGCACACCCCGCAGCCGCGCCTGCTGGCCGCGTGGCCGCAGGAGCTGCCCCTGCCGCCCGCGGCGCTCGGGGCGGGACTGCTCGGCGCGCTGGCATTCGGCGACGAGTTCCGCCACCCCGCCCTGGCCGCGGACCGGGGCACCGTGCCCCGCCGGCTGGGGCTCCTGGCCGCCAAACTGCTCGTCGCCTCGACCGCCGCGCTGGTGCTGGCCGTCCTCACCGTCGGCTGCGACGCCGAAGTGCTCTATCTCGTCTACGGACGGGAGCTCGCACAGGTTCCCGCAGACTGGGTCCCGCTCATGACGAGTTGGATCGGGCTCGTGGTCGGCTGCGCCTGGGCCGGTGTACTCGCCGCAGGTGTCTTCCGGTCCACCACGGCCGGGCTCGCCGCCGTGGCCGCCGTCCCCCTGCTCGTCGTACCCGTCGTGCACAGGCTCGTGAACGGACCGTCTGTGCGAACCGCGGCCGGACTCCCCGTGCGGCTGCGAGAGACGCTCCTGCCGCGGTGGCCCTTCGGGGGAGAGCGGTACCTGGAGGCCGCGCTCAAGGTGATGTCCCAACCCGTGGGCGGCGCATTGATGTTGTCGCTGACCGCGCTGCTCTGCGCCTATCTGCTCACCACCCTGCGCAGCAGATTCCGGTGACGACGGTCCGTAACCCTTGGTCCGGCCATGCGCACAACTCCCCGCAGAACGCCCATTTCTTTCCGATAAGGCGTCAATTGCGACGGGGTGAGCGATCACCCTTTCGTGTGCTTTTCACCAAAGACCTCAAGGGAGTTGGAAGCGGCGCCGACAAATGATGCGTGAGTACCCTTGCGCACACCATGATGACCGCCGCCCGCTCCGCCGACTCCGGCCTCGCGAGCCCGGGCGAACTCGACCGCTACCCGTACGCCGAGGCGCCCGCCGTCGACCGCGTCGGAATCCCTGCCTGGGACGGCGGAGACCCCGAGCTGGGCCGTGTGGGCCGCCGCGCCGCGGGCAGCCGCGGACGCGGGCTGCACGGCCAACTCGTTCAGCAGCTGGGTCAGATGATCGTCTCCGGCGATCTGGGCGCCGACCGGCCGCTGGTGCCCGAGGAGATCGGTCAGCGATTCGAGGTCTCCCGCACCGTCGTCCGCGAGTCGCTCCGCGTCCTGGAGGCCAAGGGTCTGGTGAGCGCCCGTCCGAACGTCGGCACGCGCGTGCGCCCCGTCAGTGACTGGAACCTCCTCGATCCGGACATCATCGAGTGGCGGGCCTTCGGGCCCCAGCGCGACAACCAGCGCCGTGAGCTGAGCGAGCTGCGGTGGACGATCGAACCGCTCGCCGCCCGCCTCGCCGCCGGGCACGGTCGCGAGGACGTCCAGCAGCGCCTCGCGGACATGGTCGAGATCATGGGGCACGCGATGGCTCAGGGCGATGCGCTCACGTTCTCCCGCGCCGACTCCGAGTTCCACTCGCTGCTCATCCAGGTCGCGGGCAACCGCATGCTGGAGCACCTGTCCGGCATCGTGTCCGCGGCCCTCCAGGTCTCGGGTGGCCCTGTCACGGGCTGTGACCGGCCGAACGAGACCTCCCTGGCGCACCACGGCCGCATCTGCGAAGCCCTCGCCGCCGGTGACGGAGCGGCGGCCGAGACGGCCATGCGTCAACTCCTCACGGTCCACCCCGAGGTGGAACGGGTGGTGCCCGCCCCGCGCGAGCACTGACCGCGTTCCGCGGGCGGCGCGGCCGGGTGTGCCACCCCCCTCCTGTGGCAGTGCCTGATCGGTGATCCGCCTCCCGTCGGACCCCGTGGGATCCTTGGATCCTGCGGGGTCCGACGGCGCGAAGGGGCCGATACCCGGTGGCGCGGTCGGGCCGATACCGTATGTGACCTGTTCTGTCCATGTTCGACCGTTTCTGTTCGCTTACGGGGTGTGACTCGGGCCACGCAGATTCGGCGTAACGCTCGCGGGAAGAACGCGATGACCTAAGAGGTGACAGCCGCGGAGGGAATACGGACGCCGTTCACGGCGCTGTGCATCTTCCCGGCCCCCGCCCGCGCCGTCGGCCCATCCCCAAGCCGGCGGTCGGCTCCTGTCCACACCGGACGGGGCCGGAAGCCGTTTTCCAACGTTCCGAGAGGTTGTTCGTGTCGGCCAGCACATCCCGTACGCTCCCGCCGGAGATCGCCGAGTCCGTCTCTGTCATGGCGCTCATTGAGCGGGGAAAGGCTGAGGGGCAGATCGCCGGCGATGACGTGCGTCGGGCCTTCGAAGCTGACCAGATTCCGGCCACTCAGTGGAAGAACGTACTGCGCAGCCTCAACCAGATCCTCGAGGAAGAGGGTGTGACGCTGATGGTCAGTGCCGCAGAGCCCAAGCGCACCCGAAAGAGCGTCGCAGCGAAGAGTCCCGCCAAGCGCACCGCCACCAAGACGGTCGCGGCCAAGGCGGTGACCACCCGGAAGGCCACCGCCACCGCCACGCCGGCGGCGCCCGCCGCCGAACCCGCCGTCGAGGAGGAGGCGACCGCCAAGAAGGCGGCCGCCAAGAAGACGACCGCCAAGAAGGCGGCCGCGAAGAAGACCGTCGCCAAGAAGACCGCGGCCAAGAAGACCGGCGCAAAGAAGGACGACGCCGAGATCCTCGAGGAGGAAGTGCTCGAGGAGGCAGCCCCCGGCAAGGCCGGCGAGGAGCCCGAGGCCACCCCCGAGAACGCGGGCTTCGTACTCTCCGACGAGGACGAGGACGACGCACCCGCCCAGCAGGTCGCCGCCGCCGGTGCCACCGCCGACCCGGTCAAGGACTACCTCAAGCAGATCGGCAAGGTCCCCCTGCTCAACGCCGAGCAGGAGGTCGAGCTCGCCAAGCGCATCGAGGCGGGTCTGTTCGCCGAGGACAAGCTGGCGAACGCCGACAAGCTGGCCCCGAAGCTCAAGCGCGAGCTGGAGATCATCGCCGAGGACGGCCGCCGCGCCAAGAACCACCTCCTGGAGGCCAACCTCCGTCTGGTGGTCTCCCTGGCCAAGCGCTACACCGGCCGCGGCATGCTGTTCCTGGACCTCATCCAGGAGGGCAACCTCGGTCTGATCCGTGCGGTCGAGAAGTTCGACTACACCAAGGGCTACAAGTTCTCCACGTACGCCACCTGGTGGATCCGTCAGGCGATCACCCGTGCCATGGCCGACCAGGCCCGCACCATCCGTATCCCGGTGCACATGGTCGAGGTCATCAACAAGCTCGCGCGCGTGCAGCGCCAGATGCTCCAGGACCTGGGCCGCGAGCCCACCCCGGAGGAGCTGGCCAAGGAACTCGACATGACCCCCGAGAAGGTCATCGAGGTCCAGAAGTACGGCCGCGAGCCGATCTCGCTGCACACCCCGCTCGGCGAGGACGGCGACAGCGAGTTCGGTGACCTCATCGAGGACTCCGAGGCGGTCGTCCCGGCCGACGCGGTCAGCTTCACGCTCCTGCAGGAGCAGCTGCACTCCGTCCTGGACACCCTGTCGGAGCGCGAGGCGGGCGTCGTCTCGATGCGCTTCGGCCTCACCGACGGTCAGCCGAAGACCCTCGACGAGATCGGCAAGGTCTACGGCGTCACGCGCGAGCGGATCCGTCAGATCGAGTCCAAGACCATGTCGAAGCTGCGCCACCCGTCCCGTTCCCAGGTGCTGCGCGACTACCTCGACTGAGTTAGGTCCCACTCGGCGCCCCTGACCTGCTGCTTTGCAGGGCGGGGGCGCTTTGCGTTGCTAGCACAGCGCTCGTACTCCAGATATCGATCGGCCGCCTCTGGCATATGCTTAAGGCATGGGTGCATATTCGGACATAGTCGCACTACTCGACTCCTGGCTCCTCCACCTCGCCGCCGAGCGGAAAAGTGCGCAGACCCTGAAGACGTACGGCGACGGGGTTCGCGCCTTCCTGCGTTGGTGCGAGGCGGAGGACCGGCCCCCGGTCCTCGATCGGCCTACAGTCAATGCCTTCGTTTCTGCTCTGCTGGACCATGGAGCGCAAGCGTCCACCGCGCGGTCCAGGCAGTTGGCTCTGCGCCGCTTCAGTGCCTGGTTGGCCGACGAAGGCGAGGTCGACACCGACCCGCTCCTGACTCTCAGGCCGCCGAAGCTTGATCACAAGGTCGTCCAGGAGCTTGATGATGACCAGCTCCGAGCGTTGATCAAGGCGTGCAAGGGGAATGACCTTCGCGACCGGCGCGACGAGGCGATCGTCCGCTTGATGGCTGAGACCGGGGTGCGAGCGGGCGAGGTCGTGGGCATGAGCGTGGCTGACATCGACCTGAAGCGGTGCGAAGTGGTCGTGCGGCGAGGCAAGGGCGGCAGGGGGCGTACCGTTCCCATCGGTCCGCATGCCGCCCGAGCTGTCGACCGGTACGTCCGGGCCCGCAGGACGCATCGGCTCGCCCAGACACCTGCCCTGTGGCTCGGCGACCGGGGCAAGGGCTTCACCTACGACGGCCTGTACGTTGCGCTGCGGCACCGTGCCGAACGTGCTGGGATCCCGAACTTCCACCCTCATGTTCTCCGTCACACTGCAGCCGGGCGGTGGCTCGCCGCCGGCGGCTCAGAAGGTGGCCTGATGGCCATCGCTGGTTGGAGCCGCCGCGACATGATCGATAGGTACACACGGGCTACATCCGAGCGCCGGGCGGCAGAGGAAGCGCGGCGCCTCAGCTTGGGGGACTTGTGATGCCATCCATGACGTTTATGCCTCCGCTGGCCGATCTGCCCGATTACCCAGCAGGTCGGTCGTTTATGGCCGAGGAGGTCCTCAGGGTTCGCTGTACTGTGTGCTTCAGCCTGGCGGCGATTCTGCGCACGGACGGTCTGCTCGACTTTGTCGGTCATCCCTGCGGTCAGCGCCTCGACTTTGATGCGCTGCGCCCCCAGATCGAGAAGGCCGTTGAGACCTGGCGCGCTGAGGGCAAGGTCCAGAAGCTGAAGGCGACGCCACCGCACCCTGTACCATGAATAGCGCTTAGTCACCGCCGATCGTTTACGAGGCGCGCGCGGCGTCGATTCCACCGGGAGCACAGGCGGGCCCGGAAGATTCTTTCGAAGGTTTCTTCCGCATGCCCAGCGACAACCGCACTGTGATCGCGCGCATTGCCTCCCACGCCATGTGGGCTCACTGCAACGATCCCGCTGCTCACACTCTCCCGGCCCGTGAGGCCTTCCTCTACCGGTTCGAGGTCGAGGTAGACCCCGACGGTGCCCTCCCCCCAGCGGAGCGGGCCCGTCGCGCTGAACACGCGAGGAAGGCGTACTTCCTGCGGCTTGCTCTTAAGTCTGCAAATGCCCGCAAGGCTAAGGCGGCCGCCCGCCGGGGCGGTGCCACGGCATGAACAAGGGACAGGGCCCCGTCAGCCGGCGCCCCATCAGTGACGACATCACGGTAACCGAGATCAACGGCCAGCGCGTACTGGTCATCCAGCCGGTCATCTCCGACGACGCCCCGGGGCCGTTCAAGAACGCCCTCGCCATCCGCCGGGCCACGAACACCACCGGCGTCTGCCCGGATTGTGGCGCCCGGAGGGTACTGCCGAACCGAGCCGAACGTCGGGCTGCGGCAAAGGCGGGGCTTCTGCCCATGGCGAGGACCGTCCACGAGGGTGACTGCGGGGTTCTCTGCGACGGGGATAGGGGTGCGTTGTGAGCACGATTGTCGCTGCCCTCTTGGCGGTCGATGGCGTGGCTCGTCGCCCCTTCGTCAGGGTCGCTCCCGCGCTGGCCGCTGCGGGACTGCACGTGTTTCCGTTGCGGGCTAAGGGGGCACCGCTGGTGAAATGGGGCACCGCAGCCACCACCGACCCGGCGATCATCGAGGGCTGGGTCCAACAGTGGCCAAGTGCCCTGGTCGGCATCGCGTGCAAACCGTCGAAGCTGCTGGTGGTCGACCTCGACGTCAAGCATCCCCCGATCGATGGCCGCGCGGAGTGGGCCGCACTCACCTTGGCCTGCGGCGACCCCGAAGCCCGGTGGGCCGGCCTCACGGACCGCACCACCCTCATCAAGACCTCCAGCGGAGGGCTTCATCTGTGGTTCGCCAATCCGGACGACATCCCCGGACGGAACGCCATGCTGCCGGGAATCGACGTCAAGGCAGCGGAGGGGAGGTGGGGTGGGTACGTCATGGCGCCCGGCAATCCGGGCTACTCCGCATTGGGCCTGAAACCGCCCTTGGTCAGGCGCGACTGGCTGGCGCTCATCCTCACCCACGACGACAAGCCGCGTACGGGCTGGACGCCGGAGCCGCGCCCGGTACCCCCGAAACCCGTCGACCCCGGTGTCCGTGAGAGCCTCGCAGCAGCCTTGAAGGCCAGGGGGCTGTCATGAGAGACGACGAGTTCATGCAGCCCGGCCCAGTCGGCAAAGATGCCGCGGACCGTCTAATCGCCTACGTGGAGCAGGCCATCAAGGAGGAGACCGCCAACGCCGAAGGCGGCAACCAGGCCCTCAACGACGCCACGTTCGCCCTCGCCACCCTCGGCGCGGCCCTGCACGGACTGGCCCCCGGACTACTGTCGCAGGAGCGGATCCGTGCCCGCATGAACCGAGTCGTGGACGGTTGGACGGAGTTCAGGGGCGGAAGCGAGCAGAAGCAGCGCGACACCATCGAGAGCGGCCTGAAGGCAGGATGGGCCAAGCCACGCGACCTCGCAACGATCATCGCCACCGTGACTCAGGACGCAGACCCCGTGCAGCCGACTTCTATTGCGGTACAGCCACCACCTATCGCGACACCGTGCTCGTTGGAACAGTGCCACAAGGTCTTCCGTAAGTGGCTCGGCGAGGAGTACGACATGGACAGCCTCAACGCAGTGCTCGCTGCGGCGGCGGTGGAACGCCTCGATGGCGACCCGCTGTGGCTGCTGGTGCTGTCCGGTCCCGGGCATACGAAGACCGAGACCGTGGCGCCGCTGCAAGGGGCCGGGGCGCTGGTTGTGTCGGCGATCGTGTCCGAGGGCGCGTTGCTGTCCGCCACCGGTAAGAGGGACCGAGCCAAGGACGCGACCGGCGGGCTGCTGCGTCAGCTCGGGAGTCAGGGCACCCTCGTCATCAAGGACATGACGACAATCCTGTCGATGAACCGCGATGCGCGCGCGCAGGTCCTCGCCGCCCTCCGGGAGATCTACGACGGCCACTGGGTGCGCGATGTGGGTACCGATGGTGGGCGCCGGCTCACATGGCAGGGCCGGATCTGTGTCGTCGGTGCGGTCACGAGCGCATGGGACCGGGCGCATGCAGTGATCTCCACCATGGGCGATCGCTTCGTCATAGTCCGCACCGACTCGGCAGAGCACCGCAGGGCCATCGGTCGCCGCGCGATCGGCAACACCGGCAGCGAGGTGGAGATGCGCGCCGCGTTGTCCGACGCCGCCGGGGGAGTACTGGCCGGGATCAATGAGGATTCCGGTATCACCGTGACCGAGGACGAGTCGGAACGGCTCCTCGCCGCTGCCGACGTGGTGACGCTGGCCCGCACCTCCGTGGAGTGCGACTACCAGGGGCGCGTAATCGATGCCGACATGCCCGAGGCTCCGACCCGGTTCGCGAAACAGCTGACACAAGTCCTGCGGGGAGCCGTGGCCATTGGTATGAACCGGTCCGACGCGCTGCGGCTGGCGATCCGGTGTGCCAAGGACTCTGTGCCACCGCTGCGGCTAGCGATCCTGCTGGACATGGCCGAGCACCCGCACTCGTCGACGACAGACGTGCGTAAGCGGCTGAAGAAGCCTCATAACACCGTGGATCGCCAGATCCAAGCTCTGCAGATGCTAGGGCTGGTGTGGACCGAGGAAAGCGGCGAGTCCGTCGCCGGAAAGACCGTCTGGCGATATGGCGTCACTGAGAGCTATGATCCGAACGCTTTCAGTTAAATTCCTGTTTCCAGAAACGTCAGTAGGAGCACGCAAGGGCGCAGGGAGGAGAATCAATGAATCAAGGAAGGCGTTAACGCAGGTTCCGACAAACCTGGAAACGTAACCAACATCACCAGTACCGGCAAGGTGGTTACCTCTTTTCGGATCAAGGAAATCGAGGGGCACCCAAACGCTCGCTGAGTACGGCAGGCTGCCACCACCTGGTTGTAGAGGTGGCCCCTGGGTGTGGTGGTCCAGTGAGGGTGGGATGGGTACCCGCCTGTGGCCAGTCCCTTGTGCAGATACGCATGGTGTCAACGACCAGATGAGATCTTGACAATTGAATCAAATAATGTTCAAGATGCTCTAATCTTGAAATTTTCCTGTTCTTTCACCCTTACCTCATACGTCATGCCTCTTACCTCTTCGAGAAGTCGACGCTTGTCGATAGCGGTTGATGGGATCCGGTTCACGGTCTTCGGGCGGCCTGTATGACTGACTTCAGAGGCTCTTGTTATCGCCCCATCGTGCCGTGATCCCATCGCACCCAGAGCGGACCCCTCGTGCCTCCCGCCTCGCATGTGCCTCCGCCTCGGGTGAACTCCCGGCGGGGTAAGTGACTGTCCGGGACGGGGCCTGGGGCCTGTGCTGGTTGAAGGGGAACACAGCGGAGTGGTGGCGGGGCTCCAGGCCCGTCGATTGGACGGGGAGGCGGCGTGCGTCGACATATCGGATGACTCACTCAGGGCAGGGGCCGGTAACCATAGAGGTCCGGCTGATGGCGGGGGTGGTATCCCATGGTGGTAGGTACTGGTGTCGGTGATAGGGCCCCAGGCCATATGCAAGCCGCCCATGGCGTGCCGGGCAAAGGGCCATTTCTATTTAATGTCACCCCCGCTAAAGAATCCTTTGTGTCTCATTACCTAAAGGGGGTGGCGATAAATTAAAGTCGTCGGGTGTGGGGCGGGATATGAGGGTGGGTAGGGTCCCCTCGAACGGAGGGGGGAGGGTGGTGGCGTGATGAACATCTCGCGAATGACCCCCGCACCTGATCCGTTTCCCTCTCTAATGTAAAAATTACAGCTCATATGAGCGCATGGTGATCTGGTCCTCGACCAATGGCTTCCTCGGGTGCTGTTCCGGCCCTCGGGCGTCATTCGCTACGGCCTCGGCGGTAACCGTAGGGCGCCGCTATCGTGGAGCCAGGCTCCTACTGAGCGGGAGGGCACGCATGCGTGGGCTCGGGGATCACCTGACCATTGGTGAGCGGATCGCATTCCATCGGAGACGTCGCGGTTACACACAGCAGGTCTTGGCTGGCCTGGTGGGTCGCAGTACCGATTGGCTGGCGAAGGCGGAGTCGGGCCGGCGAAAGCCTCCCCGAATCGACATGCTTGCCGAACTGGCCCGTGTGCTTCGGGTGCCGCTTGGCGACCTGCTCGGGAAACCCGTTTTGATGGAGGATGAGCGCCAGCAAGACGACGTACCCGCTGTCCGGGACGCTCTGATGAGTCCCCGCCGCTTGTCTCGGTTGCTCTTCGGGGCAGAGGTTGAGAGCCAGCTCCCGAGCCCGAGCTCGGTCGCACCTCGCGTCGAAGAGGCTTGGGACGACTACCAGGCCGGTCGACTCGGCAAGGTGGTCGCCGCGCTTCCCGGACTTCTTCATACCGCCCATGGGCTCGAAGATCGTGCTGTTCGTTCCGCCGCAGAGCGCACCAACTCCTGGGCAGTCTCTGCGCGCGTCCATCACCTCGCAGCCACGACGCTTGCCAAGGTGGGGGAATCCGACATCTCGTGGCTCGCGGCGGAGAGAGCTATGCGGGCTGCCGACGAGTCGGAGGATCCACTGGTCCTCGCCTCCGCTGCGCGGTCGGGCACGCATGCCCTACTAGCCAACGGCCGGTACGACGATGCTCTGGAGTTGGCGATGACGGCGTCGAGGTGGCTGTCTGCTCGCATCAAGGAGAGCGATCCGGCCGCATTGAGCTTGCTGGGCATGATCTATCTCCGAGCGGCCATCGCCGGAGCCCGACACCAGGATCGTTCGACCGTCCAAGACCTCATGGACCGCGCCGAGGAGCTGGCCGACCGCCTTGGTTCAGACGAGAACTACTGGCACACCTGCTTCGGCCCGACGAACGTGATGCTCCACCGACTGTCGGCGGAACTGGATCTCGACAACGTGTCGTACCTGGTGGAGCACGGTGAGATCGATGTGGACCACATAGCGGCTGAGCGGAGCGTCTCTCACCGAATCGACTACGCCCGGGCGCTCTCCCTGACCGGGCGAGTGGACGACGCCTTCACACAACTGCGCATGGCCGAGTCCACATCGCCACAGCTCGTGCGGAACAATCCTCGTGTCCGTGACACGCTGCGCGACCTGATCAAGCAAGCTCCGGTTACGGGCGGAGCTCCCTCGTCGGAGCTGTTCGTGATGGCTCAACGGTGCAGGGCGGTGCAGTGAGCACAGGGAATGGCCGGATCTTGGGAGTCGTGGGTTCCAGCGCTGGGGGGATCGAGACCTTGCGCACCGGGCTCGTAGAGCCAGCCCTGGGACGAGGCTGGCGAGTGGCGGTAACACTCACGCCGACGGCGGGTCACTGGCTGCGTATGAGTGGGGAGCTCGACCGCCTGGAGAAGCTGACCGGCTTGCCCGTCCGGCACGAAGCGCGGTTGCCCGGTGAGGCAAGTCCGCACCCGAAGGTGGACTGCTACGTGGTGGCTCCGGCGAGCGCTAATACGGTCGCCAAGCTCGCGACCGGCCTCGCCGACAACCAAGCGCTGACGCAAGTCGGGGAAGCCATCGGCACACTCGAACTACCCGTCGTGGTGTTCCCCAGGGTCAACGCGGCCCATGTCCGACACCCCGCCTGGAAACGCCACATCGCAACGCTGCGAGAAGCCAACGTGCACTTGGTTTATGGACCGGATGTCTGGCCCCTCTACGAGCCTCGACAAGCCCCCGGCGGGCGTGAGCTGCCTTGGAGGGCAGTACTCGACACGGCCGAGCGCGTCATGGCCTGACGCGAAGAGCCCTCTGAGCTGCCAAAACGACGGACCCGGACAGTTTGTCAGGGCTGCTGCCTCCCGATACGTCGAAGCTGTCTGCCATGTTGCAGACGCGCCGACCGGAGAGAGGAGCGCCGACCATTCATGGCCAGCCACTCACCCACGTGCACCACGCTGCTGTGTGCACTTAAGGGCAGCAGGGCTGGCGGCGGGACGTCGACGCGACCACCCTGCTCGGTTGTCGGCGCACTGCAATGCTAAGCGCCGTCCTGCTCAAGACATCTGAGCGAGGCGGCACCTCCGCCTGACTCCGGCGGATGCACGGGGTTGTCCAGCGTGTCCAGTACCCAGGGAGGATCAGTCATGCCCCAAGCGAGGCGAGCGAAGAAGGATCACTTGATCTACGCGGACGTCGTGGACTCCAAGTCGAAGGCGGGCGTGTGGATGGGGGAGCGTGCCTCCTTCCAAGAGAAGCAGGGCCGCATCATCGAGGCGCTCAAGGAGCGGACCGACTGGGTCGAGCTGAAGGACGCGATCATGGTCATCGGCACCGACCCGGCCGGCATCACGGTCATCGCACCGAACCCGACGCTGCCCGGCATGATCGTCCTCACCGACGGCGGCTCGCCGGCCACCTCCGCGAAGCTCCAGGCCGCCGCCGAGGAGAAGGTTCGCGAGGTCATGGGCGAGCTCGGGATCGCCGAAGAGGAAACGGCGGCCTGACCACCATGGCCGTCCCCCGGATGCTGTGGGGGAAGTACTTCCAGTACGAGCGGGATGGGGAAGCGGTTCTCCTCGATCCGGTCACGCTGGGCAGTGTGTTCATCGACTCCGGCGAGGTTCACGACCTCGCCGGGGTCCCCCCGACCACGACCCACGAAGCCCTCGCAGGGCTCGGCTTCACTCCCGAAGGCCCCGTGGCCGACCGGCGCGAAGCACTCCATGACCGACTTCGACTCCTGGGCCTCGACCCCACCCCCTGCCGCATCAGCGGCCTACGCGTGGTCCTCACCGACCGCTGCAATATGGCCTGCACCTACTGCTTCGTCGACACGAACACCGGTAAGCCGGACATGACGAAGGAGGAGCTCTCGGAAGGGCTGGAGTTCCTGTTCGAGCAGAACGCCGGACAGGACGAGGTGTCCATCCAGTGGTTCGGCGGCGAGCCGACCATCCGCTTCGACCTCATGCGGTACGGCGATCAGCTCGCCGACACCCTCGCTGAGCGCTATGACGTGGCCAGGGTGCGGCGCACAGTTGTCACCAATGGCGCCCGTCTCACGGATGAGGCTCTCGACCATTTCGTCGCGTACGAGTACGGCGTCGGTATCTCCATCGATGGCCCTCCGGGCATCAACTCCGCGCACCGCCTTCTGCTCGGCGGTCAGCCCGCGGACGACCGGATTCGCCGCAACGTCGCCCGGTTCATCGAGGCGGAGGGGCTGCACGTGGGCTGCAACCTCACGCCGACGGCCGCGAACATCGGACGCCTTGCCGAGACCGTTCGGTGGATCATCGACGACCTCGGGCTGAAGTTCATCTACGTCAATACGCCCATTCCGACCGCGGGCCGCTGGCAGGTCAACGGCGCTGATCTGGCCCGCGAGCTGTACGGGGCCCGGCTGACCGCCCTGACACGGGGCGGAATGCTGTTCTCCGTCCTGGACCGCGCCTTCCAGGCCCTCGACACCCGACGGCCGATGCTGTTCGACCACATGCAAGGCGACCGCAGTCTGAACGCCGCCCTGCTGCCCGGCCACCGGGTCAGTCTGTGCGACATCAACTTCACCGAGCCGTCCTTCCTGCGCACCCTTGATGAGGTGCGAGCCGATCCGGGGAGCCTGGCCGGCGTGGCCAAGAAGGTCGCTCCCGTCCCCGAGTGCGGGAACTGCCCGGCTCTCGCCATCTGTGGCGGGCCATCCCGCAACGAACAGGCGCTCATCGGAGGCAGCACACCGGACCCCGAGATGTGCGCGTTCTACACGAGCACCGTGGAGATCGCCGTGTGGGACAACACGGGGGTGCAATGAACACACAAGTCCGAACGGCGCTGATCTCCACAGCCGGGCACTGCAAGGTGGCGTGCGGGTTCTGCTTCCGGGCCGACCGTGCCCACGGCTTCCTCGACACCGCAACCTACGCCCGCGCGCTGTCACGGCTGAAGGAAACGGGCGTGGAGGGGGTGTGCCTGAGCGGCGGCGAACCGACGCACCACCCGCGGCTGCGGCAGTTCGTACGACTGGCCCACCAGTTCGGAATGTCGGTGTCGATGGTGACCTCAGCCCGCACCGCGGCCGAGGTCACCGCTCTCTCCGAGATTGCCCATCTGCTGGCCAACGTGACTGTCTCCGCGGACTCCCAGGGCGCGATGCTGCTGGGCCGCACGACCCGCACAGCGGCCTCGGGTATCGACACGCTGAGCACCATCAGCACCGGCATGAAGATCCTGCACGTTACCTGCTGGGGCTTGAGCGACGGTGAGTGCCAGGATCTGGCCGACCTCGTGTCCGAGGCGGACGTGGAGATTCAGTTCAGCCCTGTCGTCCTCGATGAGCGAGCTCTGCGCCGCGAGGGCAAATCGGTCCAGGACTATCTGGTGCAGCAGCACCTCGACGCCGACCGGCTGGGCCGCCATTTCAACCTGTCCGGCCGGTACCGGGCCTACCTCAAGGAGCTGCGGGACCTGCAGCTACCGCCAGCTGGGGGTGAGCGGTGGTCGTGCCGCTCGGCGACCGCGTACGTGTCCGCCGACGGTTACATACGACGCTGCCCCTACGGCCAGGCGTCAGTGAGTGTCAACGCACCCCGTGCCGCAATCAGATATTTCCTGACTGCTCCGGCGCAGGACCGGGTGACCCCGGACTGTGCTGCCATCTGCCGCCTCTCCGCCGAGTCCGACGAACGCAGTGCGCCGTGTGCCGCGCAGGCGTGAGACCGGCCCGGCGCACACGACTCCATGGACTGCCCTATGACGATCACGACACCCGACGACTTCACCCGTCGGTGGCGGCAGCCGCCAAATTTCCCGCTGGACATTCCCTTCGACTACACGTTCCTGCCCGCCGTCGACATCTTGGACCACATCCGCAAGGACAAGGAGGTCCGGTTCACGATCCTCGGGGACGACGACTGGCAGGTACGTATGGACCGCACCGCTGCCTTCCGTACCGCCCCGCTCGAAGAGGTCGTCACCTGGCCGTTCCGACTGGTGCACTTCAACCTCAGCCGCTTCTACGACGACCTGCTGAGCGGCTTTCAAGACGAGGTCATGATCCCCTGGCGCACCCACCTGTCCGCCCGGGGCTTCACCTGGCAGCGCCTGGCACCCATCCTGTTTCTGTCCACCGCGGGCGGGTCCTCGACCTACCACAATGACAACTCGCACGGGCTGGCCTGGCAGGTCCACGGCTCCAAAACGTTCCACAGCTACCTCGACCCCGACAAATATCTGCCGGCCGACGCTGCGGTCATCGGAGAAACCACTGGCGAGGAGCCGCCCGAGCACGACGTTGCCGACCGCCACTCCGTCACCATGCGGCCCGGAGACCTGCTGTGGAGTCACGCCCTGACACCTCACTGGGTCACCACCGAGTCGGCGCTCGCCATGAGCGTCACCCTCTCCCACGGCGGCCTGAGTCACCAGGGCCTCTTCTCCGAGCGTGAGCTGGCACTGCGGGCCTACTGGGACAAGAACCCCGGCGAGGCGTGGATGCACGACCTGCGCAACGTCCGCTACTGAGACCGCGTCCCACGACACGAGGCGACTCGCCCCATGTCGTGGGACGCACTCACGATTGGCTACGGGGTGAGCCGGTTCGGCCCGCGGAAGAGGAACGTGGCCTCACGGATAGAGTCCAGGCCGAGCATCACCATCAGCACCCGCCCGAGCCCCATGCCAAGCCCGCCGTGCGGCGGGCACCCATGCCGGAACGCGTTCAGGTAGTCCTGCATGGGCTCAGGGCTCATGCCCTTCTCGGCGGCCTGCTTCAGCAGCACGTCGTACCGGTGTTCACGCTGCGCGCCGGTGGTGACCTCCAATCCCTTCCACAGCAGGTCGAAGCTCAAGGTCACGCTCGCGTCGTCGGCTGGCCGCATGTGATAGAAGGGCCGGATGCCGACCGGGTAGTGCGTGATGAACACGAACTCGTGTCCGGTGGTCTCCTTGATGTGGGCCGAGATGCTGCGCTCACCCTCCGGGTCCAAGTCCTCCTTGATCCCTGCCGGGTCCCAGCCACCCTCACGTAGGATTTCGTGCGTCTCGGCCATGGTGACGCGGGGGAAGGGCGTCGTGGGGACGGTGACCTCGACGCCGAAGTGTTCGGCGATCGCCTCGCCATGTGCGCCGGCGACCTTGGCGATCGCGTGGGCGAGCATCTGCTCCTCGAACGCCATCACGTCCTCGACGCCGTCGATCCAGGCCAGCTCCACATCGACGCCCGTGAACTCGGTGGCATGCCGGGAGGTGAACGACGGCTCGGCGCGGAAAACCGGCCCGATCTCGAAGACCTTGTCGATCCCGGCCGCGATCGCCATCTGCTTGAAGAACTGCGGCGATTGCGCCAGATACGCGCTGCGGCCGAAGTAGCCGAGCTCGAAGACCTCCGCGCCGGACTCCGAGGCGGTGCCCATGAGCTTGGGGGTGTGCATCTCGGTGGCGCCCCGCGCGTAGGCGTACTCGCGCATACCCTGTTCAAGGGTGGTCTGCACGGCGAACATCAGCTGGGCGGCTGGACGGCGGCGCACGTCCAGGAAGCGCCAGTCCATCCGCTGCTCCAAGCCGGTGTGCTCGTCGATCGGTAGCGGTGTGGCGGCCAGGTTGAGGACCTCGACCGCTTCGGGGACGATCTCCAGGCCGCCAAGCTTGACCTGGGCGGCGTCCACGACGCGGCCGGTGATGCGGATCGCTGACTCGGGTGTGAGTGCTTCGAGCTGGGCTTCCAGCGGCCCGTCGTCGCGTGTGTGGGTCACCTGCACCGTGCCGGTGTGGTCCCGCACGAGGACGAACTGCATCTTGCGCTGCAGGCGGAGCGTGTTCACCCACCCGCAGATGGTGACGGTACTGCCGACGTGTTCTCGCAGGTCGGAGACGTGTACGCGGCTGTGGATCATTTCGGTCCTCCGAAGGACGTCGTCATGATCCCTTGGGAGTGCGGGCGAGAAGGGCAACTCGCGGTACCACCGCACTTTCGCCGCCACAAGGTGGCGACCTCATTCAGGCCCGGTGACGGGGGCTGGCCGGCGGGGCATTGGACCATTAGAGCGGCCGTTCCTCCCCGCGCTCAGGAGGGTCTTCACCTCGGGGCGCGAGACCGCCTTCCCAGCTACCGGCGGCTCTCTCTACTCGCGTGATCCGTGGCTACTCGTCTCCGTCAACGCGTTGCCCAGCAGGATACGGAGCGTGTGGCGGCAGTTGCAATCAAGAACCGCCTCGTGGAGGGGAAACCTGCCGTGAATGTGCCCCATCCGCCGCGCGGCGCTCGGTCTGGAGCCGATTCCGGCGAAGGTCGAGGGAGCGCGCTTGAAGGAGGCAGGGTTGGTTGGTCGAGGCCGTGTCCCGGCGGGCTCACCGTCGACGGCCGGGCCAGACGGGGGCCTTGGCGCCAGGACGGGACGCACGGAGATCTCACACCCCGCGGAATCTCGCTGGCCCTATACGCCCGCGCCACTGGCGCACCAACATGATCAAGGGCAGCTGTCAACGGCTTGCCGTTCACCCCCGCAGCTGTTGCGGTTCCGGGGACCTATCTGCCAGGTCTCGATCTGTGGCCTTGATCACCGCGTCGAACAGCCAGAGCAGCCGATACGACCGAGCTACCCCAAGCAGAAGCGCTCCCTCCACCATCCAGTGAACGCCGCCGGGATCGGTCTCCGTGGTGTCCAGCGCTGTGGCCAATAGGCAGACACCCGCGATCAAGAGCGTTGCCGAAAGAATACTGACCCAGTTTCGCCGGAACTGGGACGCCAGAGGTCCGGCTGTGCGTAGGGTCCGCATGCGCCTTCCAGTAGCCGCTGCGTACTGGGAGATTGCCGCGGTGACGAAGCTGCCGACCAATGCGACGACGGTGGCTCCCGTTGTGTAGATCTCCAAGCGCTGCTCGCGCCCCGGTTTCCCGAAGAGGTCACTGCTCCCTGACCACTTCACCCAGGCGAGGTGCACCCCGAGAACCACGACGACAATCAGCCAGTCAGCGCTCGGTCGTGCGCGCCACTTGTTGAGCAGTCGCCGTGGTCCGACCCCAGTGCCAAGCATGGTGAGTCCCCCTGCGGCCAGTAGAAATACTTCCCCCTGTCGCAGTCCAGCCTAGATGTCAGCACCGACAGCGGCTCTGAGGGTCCGCTCGTGCTCGCGAGCTACACGCGCCAACTCGGTCAGGGCAACGTGGAGGTCGATTGAGTGCCCATCGGTGGACTCGAGGGGCACCCTGCACTTCGCGGTGATGCGTTCCGCTACAAAGTCAATCTTCTCGTCTGTCGCTTGCTGGTTCCACTCTTCGATGTGCGCCTCGGCCCGTGCGACGTCGACCGCGTCGGTGTTGTCGAGCCAGTCGCCGATGTCCGAGGCAAGCGCGGAGGTTGAGTCCAGCAGCTGCCGGTGTCCGCGTGAGCGGCGCCTCACGGAGTACCACTTGGGCTTTTTGGGCACTTCCAGTGTCAGTGTGATCGTCATGTCCGGATACTCCTCATGTATCCGGCTGATCGCGGATCCGATGTCAGAGCTGCTACGTAGCGCCGACGGGCTGTCGTGTGCCTCGGGCTGCACGCGGATGGTCAGCTTCTCCACTGCGGTTGCGCGGGCGAGCTTGTCGCGAGATCGGGCATCAACCACTGGACGGAGCCGGATCTCCTCACTGGTGAGGTGCATGCCGTTGAACCATCTCTGGATCGCCTGCACACGCGGCGCCGAGATACCGCCGCCCATCGTGGCCACGACGTTTCCGAACGAGAGAAAGTACACCGTTGTGACGTCGACTAACCCCTGGTTGGCGGCGAGCTGCAGGTAGCTGAACGAGCCGTCGTCGTAGTTGATCTGCTGAGGCACGTCTTTGCGGACCTTCGCCAGGAGCAGGTGAGGATCCGGCTGATTGGGGTCGACAGCTCCGATCAGGGTTTCGCCAGCTGACTCCACCGTGCGTTGCGGGATTGGCAGATCGCGCAGCCTTTGCATCCTCGCGCCCCAGTCGCTGTGTTCCATCCGGGAGTTCGGTTCCTTCGCATTCGCGATCTCGTAGAAGTGAACCGTTCTGTCCCGGTTTCGTGCAGCCATCGGTGCTCCCCCGTCACGATGTTTGGTCACCAGAATAGCGAGTGCGCAGCGGGTCGCTCAGTGTGTCTCCTCCCAGCGGGTCTGCCAGCTCCTAGGAAGCGGCAGACCCATCCCGGCCTCTACTCGATCTCGAACTCGGCGTTGAGCTTTAGGGTGTTGGCGTTCTCGGTGAGGATGCGCACCTTGTCCTCCGAGAATCCTTCTGGGTTTCTGGCCTGGATCTCGACGGTGATGTCCACCTCGGCCCCGATGGCGTCGAGGTGCTGGAGGATCTCGAAGAAGTACTTCGTCGCGTTCTTGCTGTACTGCTCGGAGGTCAGCTGCGCGTTGGCCCAGAAACGGGTTGGGATTTGCGGGATGACAGGTTGCTGTGAGCTGCCAGGCGCCGGCGGCGTCGTTCCTGTCGCCGTCGCGGTCGTGGCAGCCGCGGGAGTACTACTCGACGTGGCGGTGGCAGCCTCGCGCTTCTGAGAGGCTGCCTCTTCGTCTGCCTGTTGTTGCCTGATCGCCTGATCCGCACGCACAAGGATGGTGCTGTCCGTGATCTGTCCGAACTTCGCGTTACCGCCGGGCAACGTCAGCCCCTGGTAGCGTCCGCGTTCCTCGTCGAATCCAGAAGCGAGTGCGAAGCCCTCCGTCTCCCAGGTCACCATGGACAAGACATCTTCAATGCCCTGGTCGAGGATGAGGCGATTCACCAGGCGGTTCATGTACGGGTAGGTCGTGTGCAGCTCCCAGAGCTGCCCCACCGAGATGTGTCCTCGCTCCCAGATACGCGACAGCGGTCCAACAAGCTTTTGGTAGAGCAAGGCGGGAGCCTGCTGGACATACAGAAGCCCCTCCCGCCTGAGGCGGTCAGCCGTGCGCACGGCTGCGTCACCAGCGCGCCCTCCGTCCACCTTCAGGTGCTCCCAGACGATAGGGCCACCTGAACTCTGTTCGGGAATCAGCGCCCATCGGTAGGCGTCGCCGATCCGCAGCTCAATCTTCTCGTTTGCCTGGTCGCGCCGAGTCTGTGCCTGACGCCGCTGACTCTCGGTGAGATCAAGCTCCAGCTGGATGTCGAGCACCTTCTTCCAGCCGAGGTACTCGCGGGCCGCCTCCATGAGGTCGCCCATGTCCTTCTTGTCCGGTGCCAGGAACACGAGTGTGTTCTGGTGACTTCGATTCCTTGTGCCGTGGGTGGACAGTGTCTCTGCAGCGAACTCCAGAGCTGGGGTGTCTGGGACGTCCTTGCCGCCGCGGTGCACGTACTTCGGATGCAGCAGTACCAACCGTGCCTGCTCGAGATCGGGAACGTCCTTTGTGTGCTGCGGTGCGATGTGGACGGCACCAAAGTCCCCGCGCCGGTGCTGGATCGGGCTCAGCCGTCGGACGATCTCCGCCCACACATCCTCGTCCCGGCCAATGAGCCGCTCCGCCTCGTCCTTGGCCCTTCGGGTGATGTTCGCATGCGTATCGAACCAGTAGCGGTCAGCGTCGCCGTACAGATATGTGGACCGGTCGGCGAGCGTGTTCAGGGCGGTACGGAAGTTCCCCATGGCGTCGCCCGGAATAGCCATACCGAGCCTGATGTGCGCCTCGGACAACCCCTTCTTGGCGGCCTTGATAGTGGGAGCAGACCCCATGAAGACGGTGCGTGCGACGCGGCGGCTCATCGCCCGCTGGCCGAGCACCGTCTTCTCATTGTCTACCGCTACCGGGGTCGAGTCGGGGCCGTCGACGTCAGCATCGATGATCGGCTTCCAGCGGTCCTCCAGGTAGTGGGTGAGTTCGCTAGCCACGCGTTGGTCGTCGAGCGGGATATCGCCCGGCATGATCATGGGGCTTTTGTTCTGGTCCCGCCACAGCGCGTGGATGACTGCACTCATCAGCCTCAGCACGCCGCGAGTGCGCTGGAAACGGTCAAGCGTCGACCAGTCCTCGTAGAGGCGGCTGAAGAGCTCCGGGTGGATCGGATATGTCGACTTGATTCGCCGCTCGTAGTCGGTCCTGTCCACACCTGCCGGGAAATCCCGCTTGTACGTGGCGTAGAACTGGGTGAAGAGCCGGGCGGCTTTGTTTATCTCCGCCTGGACTGCACCGGTCGGGGTCTCGAAGAGGCGGCGTCGCACGATCTCGAAGGACTCATCCGAGCTCGCTGGCCGCCAGGCATCAGCCTTGCGGTGAATGACCTTCTGTAGCCGGTCCAGCGCCACCTGGCCGGCTTCGCCGCCGATCTCGTCAGCGTCCGCCCTGTCGTTCTGCCCATCCTCTGAAGCCGGGATGGACAACACCAGTTGAGCACCGCTCACCGCCTCGACCGCCTCGGTCAGGGACTGGGCGAAGGAGAAATGCGTCTCGAACGTACCGGCTGGAAGCTCGTCGTTGTTGACCAGCTGGCGCGCGTAGACCACCCACTCGTCAATGAGGATGAGGCACGGGGCATACGCGGCGAGCAGGTCCTGCAGCAACTCCGAGCCTGGGCTAGTGCGCGTCCGGTCTGCCTCGGCGATGACGTCGTAAGCCTGCCGACCACCTAGCTGCCAGGCCAACTCTCCCCACAGAGTGTTGACTACAGTGCCGTCTGCCTTCACGTCGGGCTGGCCAGGCGCCAGAGCCGTCCCCACAAGCACAGCCCGGCGCACGTCCTCCTTGGGCAGCCCCGAGGGGGAGGCCGCAATGAGCTCCTGCATCTCTTGAGGAAGCCGTTGCGGCTGGAGTCCCTGAGAGTAAAGGTGGTAGAGGGCGAGCATGGAGTGAGTCTTGCCACCCCCGAAGTTGGTCTGAAGGTTCACCGTCGGCGAGGCGTTGTTGTCCCCGCAGACCCGCCTCAGCGATTTGCTCAGCAGTTCGCGCAATCCCTCGGTGAGATAGGTCCTCTGGAAGAATTCCTCGGGCTCTGTGTACTCCGGTGCGCCTTCACCCTTCGCCACCTGCGCGAGATTGGCCGCGAACTCAGAGGCGTTGAAGTCGCCGCGCGCCACGTCCTGGTGCGGCACGAGGACGTCACGCCAAGGCTTGAGGCCGTCAGCGGCAACACTCGGCATCGCGGCCGCGCGCTTGGTCTGCCGCTTAGTCTCAGCCTCGATCATCGTCCGCTGGAGGTCGAGTCGGGACTTGCGGATCTGCTCGACCAGCTCAGCGGTGGCACCCACCGCGACCAACAGCCGTTCTGCGGTGTCCAAGGCACGCACAGTGTCGTCAGCGCTGAACGGCTCGTTGTGTGCCCACCGGTTGCGGACGTCATTGACCTCGCTGGCGTACCCGCGGGTGGCACCAGGCAGCGAGTGACGGAAGTACGAACCCCAGTAGCGCTGGATCATGTTCAGCAGGAACTGCGGGTCGCGCTTCGAGGTCAGGCTGCGCCCTTTCTCCCGCTCCTCGGCGACTGCATCATCGAACCACGTCGTTCCCTGCCGTCTGGTCATCTCCCGTTCTACGAGCGGGAGCAGACCATCGGGGAGCAGCTGGATGACGCGGCCGATGCGGTCGAGGTTACTCATTGCCATGGTGTCCGCAGTCCTGTCTTCTAACGCTTCCGTGTCCGCTGCGCTGTTGGCGCCGTGCGCTTTCTCATTGTTCTGCATGCCCGGCTCGCTTCTGTGTGATCGGCTTCGGCGGTCAAAACAATGCATCTTCCTCTGCTGTCAAGCCGCGCTTGTCCGCTACCCGAGCCGCGGTCTGCAGGTCCGGCCAGGTACTCACAAGGTTGTTGAACCACCGCTGGCTCTCCGTCCAGCCTCGGCCTTCACAAACGTTGTGCAACAGGTAGGCCAGGCCCTTGACTGCGTCTTCGTCGATTTCAGGGCGCGTCCGGGCGCGAGCTAGGAATTCCCCGGCCGCGTCAATGCCGGTGCCTGGGCCCTTGCCCTCAATGAGACGGGACAGGTGCATGGCTACTTCCCAGACGGCAAGGCGGTCGTCGGTGGCTGGATCGTAGTTAACTGGAAGGTCGGCGGGCGCAATGAGCTTCGTCTTACCGGCGGCAGACTTCACTACTCCTGCATACACGAGACCTGGGATCGAGGTGTTGTAGCGGTTCGCTAGTTTGTCGGCCTCTCCGGAGTCGGCAATCTCCCACTGATGTTCCTCAAACCACCTGATACACCAACGAGTATCGGAGTCGAAGTCCTCTTCATACTCTGAAAGCAACTCATCCAATGCCTTCGTAATAAGAGAGAGCGCGGTCCGTACACGCATCGGTGAACCGTCGGATTCAGTGACCCGGGTGTACCTGGAGAAGATTTCCATCCCAGGACCGATGGCTGCCTGACCCAGGTCGCTTGCGGGAATCGAACTCTGCTGCAGCGGCTTGATCCGCCCAGGAAGTTCGCGACGTAGGGCTTGCAGGAAGCCTCGGCGATCCAGGGTCCCTGCATCTTCTCGACGAGGACGGCATACCATTGCAATGTACGAAGCAAGGGAGTTGGCTCCCTGTCCGATCTGGCGAGTGCTGTTCGTTGCATGGAGAGGCCACGTCCCGACCACGCTTACACCAGCAGCGAGCATGGCCTCGAGTAGGGCATCCCAAGCCGAAGACGTCAATTCCCCATCCTTGGTTTCCTCCTGCCGGTGAGCGTAGATGACGATCACCGGCAAGTCCGGACGGGATGCTCGCTTGAGCGAGGCAAACGTCTCCGTGAAGCCATCGATGAAGTACTGGCGAGCCTTTTCGGGGCCGCCTTGGCGGTATGGGTTCGCTACCAGCTCATCCGTTTTGGGCGTTGCCATCGTGCCGAACAGATCGGGATGGATATTCTTTGCTGCACGTCGGAGCCACACGTAGAAGTAATCACTCAGGTCGGCATAGGGGATTTGAGCAAAATAAGGAGGATCGGTCGCAATGAGCGCACTCCCCGGCTCGACAAGTGATCCGGCTTTACGGGCGTCAGCTTGAACTGCTACACCGCGAGTGGCAGGTCGGGGTAGGGGGGTAAGCCCATTGGAAATACTCGCAACCTGCGCTTTCCAGCTTCCAACCGATCCTCCGAGCGGGTTGGTCTCGGCGAAGTCCCAGGTCATGGCAATGGCCTGCCTACCAAACCCCGGCTCTGCCTTTGATGCACCGTTGCGGGAGTCTAGACGCCAGCGGGTTTGGGAGGAGTTGGACTGTGCAAGTTTACTGACGCAGATGGCAAGGACTGAGGAAATCGCCACTGCCTGATCATCGCTTCCGCCGTCATTTCTCACCCAGTCGGGAACCTTGGCCACTGCGTCAGCAAAGGCGCCTAGTACATGGAGCTGACGGGCAGTGTAAATGTCTGCTTGTCGTCGCAACCCGTACAGTGTCGTACTGAACTGCTTCGAGTTGTTCGCGAACTCCAACTCTGGAATCTCGCCAGGAGGTTCGATGCTCTCCGAGAGACTTCCTTCCGACTCCGGAAGGAAATGCCGACCGAAAGCATTGTCTACTGCAATCGCCAGGAGTTGCGTTCCCATGAGGCCCGAGGTGCCCGCGTGCCGGATGTATGCTTCATTAACTTCACGCTCACAGGCCGGACAAGTGAATTTCCCGCGCACGCCAGATCGCTTTGTGGCACTCGGTACCCTCGCACTCAGGCCTGTACCGATATTGAAGCGTACCTTTCCGTTTTCTACGACACGATTAAGCCAAGCTTCGCGTCCTTTCTGCTTACTCAGCCACGGTGAGCTATAAAGAGGAATGGCTACGCCGCAGGTTGGGTTCGGGCAGGGAGCAGTCCTCGCCCAGATCCACGCGACTACTTCACCGTCTTTTGCTTTCTCGTACAGGTCGCCGACCCGGACTTTGACCTCGCTCTCGACGCGTTTCGCATAGTGCTCGACATCAGCAAGAAGTCCAGCTAGGGGGTCGATTGTCATGCCTTTGAATGTTCCGTCATCACCGGATACCGAAGGCTTACCGAGCACGGCGGGCACAAGTTGTGTTTCGACGCGAGTTACCAGCACCGGCACAGGGTTTAGGTCGCTTGCCACCGTGGGGAAGCCGAGTCGCTGCGCCTCGACCAGGGTGGATCCGCCACCGCAAAACGGATCAAGGACAGTCGGAAGTTCATCCCCCTGCTCTGCCAGTATCGCCTTCGCGCGCTTCAGCGCCTCCAGCGACGGGGCCGTTCCGTTATCAGGGACCAGAGCTTCGATGATCTCGAGCAGCTCTGTCCGCTTCTCCTCGTCACCGGGATCGTCCACAACAGCCGCGAACAACAACGCCCGCCACGCCGGGGTGGGCATCGGCGCGAACCACTTATGGATGTTCTTAATGGTGCCGACCTTGCGGTCCTTGTCCGCCTTGCTGGCCCTGCTGATGGCCTCCGTCGGCAATGCCACCTCAATGAGCTTCCGCTTCCTCGGCATCGACTCGTTGTCCGTTTCGGCGCTCAAAGTGGAGCCCCTCCCTTGTTCCAGGCATCCGGCCACGACAGCAGGAGCCCCTCGGCCTTCAGATCTCCGAACTCGGTGTCGGCGAAGGCATTGCTTAGGTACCGCACCTCATCATGTTCCGGCCCCCCTGGGTGCACAGATACGAGAGCGAGGCGGTGGTGATCGCCGCGGTTCTTTGCGACCAAGATCTCGTTTCTGCTGATGTAGAACTGATCCGCTCCGGTGCGGCGGCCCTTGACCTCGATGTGGACGAATCGGCCTTCCGGCGTCAGGGAACGGATGTCGTATCCCGGGTTGTTGTGGGCCATCTCCTCAGGTATGCGCCCTAGATCCCGCTCTGCTCGCAGTACGGCGGCGATGGCTCTGCGGTCGGTCTCGTACCCATCTACCGCGTGCAGCGGGGCAAGGGCGGAACCATCGTCTTCCGCCCCAACCGCTCTGGCCAGCCAGCCAATCGGAACGATCAACGCATGGCCAGCTACCACCGGAGGTTTGGGCTGCAAGGATGCATCCTTCTCCAGTTCAGCCAGACGCTGTTCGCGGCGGATTTCAAGTTCCTCAGCCCACGACCGCGCTCGCTCTGGCCGATGTCGGATCCGTTTGCCCTCCGCCAAGTCCTGCTCCAGCTTGCCGGCCTGGGCGTACCAGTAGCTGATCTCCTGCTTCAGGCGCTGCTCGACCTGAGTGCGGGTACGGTCGATGACCGGGAGGAGGCGTTCACGAGCCGAATTGAGGTGCTCCGGCACGGCCTTCTGGATCGCCCAGTCGAGCGCTCGTCCGCTTCCGCCGTCACGCAGCCACTCCTCATCGAGCAGGACCTTTATGGCCTTAGTCTCCAGGGCCGTTGGGGGCCGGTAGTCGAGATAGGGGGCCGGGCCCGCGTTGCGAGCCACACCGTCGGGCAGCAGCTCGGTGAACGCGAAGGTCCGGTCAACAGCCCGCCGGTGGCCATCCAGGATGTCCTGCTCCAAGGCGACTAGGAGCTGTGGCTGGTCGCCTGAGTCGGCGGCGTCAACCAGGATGGCGCCCTTGCTCAGCAGGTGTCCGTGTCGCCGCACCGTCTCATTCAATACGGCATCGAAGAGGGGATGCCCCGGCGCGATGAGATCGGCTCGAGGCTTACCCGGAACGGTGATGCGTTCCCGCTCGAAGCACACGCGCTCGTACTTGCGCTGCACCATACCGCCCAGCCCATCACCGAGGCGACCCACCTCACGCAGGACAACAGGCACGTGTGTTATCTCGGAACGGTCGGATTCCCGGGGCTTAAGCTGACCGCCCAGGCGGGCGAAGGCATCACGGAAGAACGCTTGCACATAGTGAGGGTGTAGCCGGCGAGCCTGTGCCTCTTCCATGCGCAACCGCACCCTGTGAACGTCCTCGATCCCCATAACCTGGGTGTCAAGGGCAAGGCCCTTGATGAGCTCGACGGCGCGCTCACCGACTCGCGCGTCTATGACCTCGTCGAGCTGTGCTTTCACGTCCGGCTGATCGCCATAACGGATTGCCTTGACCAGTAGTTCACGCAGCGGTTCACCCTCGAAGATCTCGCCCAGGACATTGTAGACCTTGCCCTGATACGCCTTGCTTTGCTGCTCGATCTTGTCAAGCAGCCGTTGGAAGACCTGGCCTTCGCGGGTGTTGTCGGCGACCAGGTTCCAGAGGTGGCACACCTCGGTCTGCCCGATGCGATGGATACGGCCGAAGCGCTGCTCGATCCTGTTCGGGTTCCACGGCAGATCGTAGTTGACCATGAGGTGGGCACGCTGAAGGTTCAGGCCTTCGCCGGCCGCGTCGGTGGCGACGAGCACCAGAACGTCGGGGTCCTGGTTGAAAGCGTCCCGAACGTTGCGCCGCTGTTGACGTGGCGTGCCACCGTGAATGCTCACAACCGTCTCGGGGCGCCCTATGAGCGCGCGGATGCGGTGAGCCAGATACTCGAGGGTGTCACGGTGCTCGGTGAAGACGATCAGTTTTCGAGGGCGTCCCTCGGCGTCTCTCATGTGCTCGTTGTCTTGCAGCAGCGTGGAGAGTTCCAGCCACTTACGGTCCTCACCAAGCGCCAGGACACGGCTAGCCAAGCGTTCCAGCTCCCGCAGGCTGTCGATCTCCTGCTTCAACTCGGCGATGGTCAGTGCGGCGGAAGCTGAGTCAACGACCTCCTCCTCCAGCGTCTCCAGCTCGTCGCCAGACAGGTCGTCCAGCTCGCTGTCGAGCGACTCCATTCCTGCCAGCGTCACAGATGCGGCCAGCTGCGGAGTGGTGGAAGTGAGCTCGGCGCGCTGCTTCGCGGTGAGCATTTCCTCGCGTCGTGCTTCGAGCCGTCGTCGACGGCGTTCCAGAGATCTTGCGATGGCCTCGGGACTCGATGCGAGGCGGCGCTGCAGCACAGTGAGGGCGAAACCGACCTGGTTGCCTCGACGGCCGTCGAGCCGCTCGGCACGGTTCATCTCGTCACGTACGTACTCGGTGACCCGCTCGTACAGTTCCTGCTCGGCGGGCGAAAGCTCGTACGGGACCGTGTAGGCACGACGCTCCGGGAAGAGCTTCCTCCCATCAAAGGTGAGAAGGTCCTCCTTGACCATGCGCCGCATCAGGCCCGACGCGTCGTGCTGGTGGACTCCGTTTCGGTACTTCCCGGCGAAGCGGTCCCCGTCGAGCAATGCCATGAACAGCTGGAAGTCCTCCTCCTTGCCTGCATGGGGAGTGGCGGTCATCAGGAGGAAATGCCGCGCGACCCGGCCGAGCAGGCGACCGAGCTCGTACCGCTTCGTCGTCTTGAGCTCGGTCCCGAAGTAGCTGGCACTCATGCGGTGCGCCTCATCGACGACCACCAGATCCCACGCCGATTCGGCTAGACGCTCCTGGATCTCCTCGGATCGCGCCAACGCGTCCATACGCGCGATGAGCCGAGGGTGCTTGTCGAAGACGCTGCCGTCGATGGTGGAGTCGATGAGCTGCCTGGTGAGCAACGTGAAGTCGAGCCCGAACTTCTCCAGAAGCTCGTCCTGCCACTGCTCAACGAGACCTCCAGGAGCGACGACCAAGCAGCGCTCCAGGTCCCCACGGAGAGCCAACTCCTTGATGTAGAGACCGGCCATGATCGTCTTTCCGGCCCCTGGATCGTCGGCAAGCAGGAACCGCAGGGGAGTGCGGGGGAGTAGCTCGTTGTAGACCGCCTGGATCTGGTGTGGCAGTGGGTCGAGCACGCTGGTCGAAACAGCCAACATGGCGTCGCCCCGCGCGGCCATGCGGATACGCAAAGCTTCTGCCGCGAGTCTGAACAGCTCGGGGTCGGCGTCGAATCCCTCATGGGAGGAAGCGGACGTTCCTGGAGCGAGGTTGCTCTCGTGGTCCCTGTAGAGGATCGTCTCTTCCACCGTGCCGTCGGGACGGCGGTACGTCACCTGTGCAGCAGCTGTTCCGAACATCTGCAACGCGACTATTGCGACGTCTACGCCGGGGGTGATGCCCGCGACCAGGCGGCCAGGGGTTAGATCTTCGAGCCGGAGGGGGCTTTGTCCAGACAATCCTTAGCCTCCTGCCGACTGCACCCCGTGGTAACGCGTATAGCGGAGTCCAATGATGCCTCAGCTGGAAGCTTGTGCGTCCCGAGACGGAGATGTCTCCTCAGTACTCGGCTGACTGGGCGCCACTACGTTCGCCGGGAGACGCGTAGAAGGCCGCCGTCAGGAGTCCGCCTTCCGAGGCACAGCCGACTGGCGTCGAGGAAGACAGCCATCAGCCAAGACCACCTGTGTAGGTCGCAGGGGGCGGCGTGGTGTCGCAAGCAGGAACGCGGGATGAGGATGCTCAATCCAGGATATTTCCAGACTCGCGCTTCCAAACGACCTGCGCGTATGCACGCCAAGCGCAGCGCTCAGCCGTCCATACTGCGCGACTACCTCGACTGAGCGAGGTCGCACGACACCGAAGGCCCGGTTCCCCTGAGGGGACCGGGCCTTCGCAGTGCTGCCTCGCCGCGGGTGCGGAGTCAGGCGGGGTGGATCACTCTGGGTGTCTCATCGACACCATGGAGTGAGGAGCACGAATGCGTCGTCGTCTGGCACGAGCTCTGTTCCTGCCGCTGACCCTGGCAGTCGCGGTACCGGCCCTGACAATGGGCTCCAGTGCCCCTGTGGCCGCCGACAGTGTGGTCATAGGTGGATTTCCCGTCGAGATATCCCAGAGTCCGTGGACGGTGGCCCTGTCCAGTCGTGACCGGTTCGGGGGTACGCGAGCGGGCCACTTCTGCGGCGGCGTGGCGGTGGGCCGCACGACCGTCCTTACCGCAGCCCACTGCCTGGACGAGAACTTCCTGGATGGGCCCCCGGAGCGCGTACGGGACCTCAAGGTCATAGCCGGACGCACAGACCTGCTTGAGGGCCGCAGCGGCCAGGAGGTCGGTGTGCGCCGCGCATGGGTAAACCCGGCCTACGACGGGGACAGCAACGAGGGGGACTTCGCCGTGCTCACTCTCGCCGAGCCCCTCCAAGGCGACTCGGTGATCACCATGGCGGCCGGCGGTGATCCTGCGTACACGCCAGGTGGGACCGCGACGGTCTACGGATGGGGTGACACCTCGGGCGCCGGCGACTACCCGGACAGTCTCCGGGGGGCACGTGTGCGTGTGCTCCCCGACACGCTGTGTGAGGAGGCGTATCCGGGCGGTTCCGAAGGGACCTACGATGCCACGAGCATGCTGTGCGCAGGGGAGACGAAGGGGGGCCGGGACGCCTGCCAGGGCGACAGCGGAGGGCCGCTGGTGGCCAAGGGGCGGTTGATCGGACTCGTGTCCTGGGGGACCGGCTGCGGTCAGGCCGGCAGCCCCGGGGTGTACATGCGTGTGTCCGAGATCATGCGGACGCTCGGCTGGACGCGATCGACTTCCGCAGGCGTCTGAAGCGTCCGGCGGAGCCGGTGCCGGGTCGGCGGACGAGGACGGGCGGTTGCCTCTGGTGAC
>NZ_JBEOXI010000022.1:0-54097 GCF_040296465.1 Streptomyces sp. NPDC002130 | reverse complement strand
GTTCCGTGAGGACGGACGGCGACTGGTCGTAGATGACGGCCAGTGTGCGCAGGTCGTCCTGGCGGATCGACAGCACCTTGCCGTTGTAGTCACCGCGCTGCGACTGGATGGTGGCCGCGTAGCGCTGGAGGGGACCCGCCTTCTCGGCCGGCACCGTGGCCAGCCGCTCCAGGTCCAGGACCAGCTTCGGCGGCGGCTCGGCGGCCCCGCCCGGGGTCGTGCCCGGAAGCAGTTCCTGCACCGGAACGCCGTAGAAATCCGCCAGCTCGGCAAGGCGCTGTACGGTCACGGCACGGTCGCCGCGCTCGTACGAACCGACCACGACCGCCTTCCAGCGTCCCTGGGACTTCTCCTCGACACCGTGGAGGGAAAGGCCCTGCTGGGTGCGGATCGCCCGGAGCTTGGCCCCGAGCTGTTTGGCGTATTCGCTGGACATATAGCTCCCCGGCACTGTGTCGACGCGTCTGGCGTGGGTGCCAGGCCGCGCGGCTGGTAACTCACTGTGAGGTTACGCAGCGTTACTCTGCCGCGTCAAGCCGAATGGTCCGCACCGACTCTTCCGTGGTATCGGCGTTCCGTTGCGCCGAGTGGGTGATCCCAGGGGGCCGTACGGGCGATCTCGGGGACCTGCTACCGTGTATGGCGCAATCTCGACGTCCTTTAAGGTCCGTCCCGTGAGGCGGAGAAGGAGGTCCGTTTCGTATGGACACGCACGACACGCAGTCCGATGCCCGGCCCGTTCTCGAAGGGCCCGACATCGCGCGGGTGCTGACCCGCATCGCCCACGAGATCGTCGAACGCGCCAAGGGCGCCGACGACGTGGTGCTCCTCGGCATCCCGACCCGCGGCGTCTTCCTCGCCCGGCGGATCGCGGACAAACTGGAGCAGATCACCGAGCGCAAGGTCCCGTGCGGCTCGCTCGACATCACCATGTACCGCGACGACCTGCGCATGCACCCGCCGCGTGCGCTCGCCCGCACCGAGATCCCCGGTGACGGTCTCGACGGCAAGCTCGTCGTCCTCGTCGACGACGTGCTCTTCTCCGGCCGCACCATCCGCGCCGCCCTCGACGCGCTGAACGACCTCGGGCGCCCGCGCGCGGTGCAGCTCGCCGTCCTCGTCGACCGCGGACACCGCGAACTGCCCATCCGCGCCGACTACGTCGGCAAGAACCTCCCCACGTCGTTGCGGGAGACGGTCAAGGTCCAGCTCGCCGAGGAGGACGGTCGCGACACCGTGCTGCTCGGTGCCAAGCCGACCCCTCAGTAGCGCTCCAGGCGTACGCCACCGTCGTACGCCGGCTCAGTGCGCGCCCCCGCGCGCCCGTCTGCCCCGAATCTCCCGAATGAACTGCCTTACGGAGCCTGACAGATGCAGCGTCATCTCATCTCGGCCGCCGACCTCACCCGCGACGACGCCGTCCTGATCCTCGACACCGCCGAGGAGATGGCCCGGGTCGCCGACCGGCCGATCAAGAAGCTGCCGACCCTGCGCGGCCGCACGATCGTCAACCTCTTCTTCGAGGACTCCACGCGGACCCGGATCTCCTTCGAAGCCGCCGAGAAGAGGCTGTCAGCGGACGTCATCAATTTCTCGGCCAAGGGCTCCAGCGTCTCCAAGGGCGAGTCCCTGAAGGACACCGCCCAGACCCTGGAGGCGATGGGCGTCGACGCCGTCGTCATCCGGCACGGCGCCTCCGGAGCCCCGTACCGCCTCGCCAACTCCGGCTGGATCGACGCGGCCGTCGTCAACGCCGGCGACGGCACCCACCAGCACCCCACCCAGGCCCTGCTGGACGCCTTCACCATGCGCCGCCGCCTGATCGGCCCGGACGCCGGACTCGGCCGCGACCTCGACGGCAAGCGCATCACGCTCGTCGGCGACGTCCTGCACAGCCGGGTCGCCCGCTCCAACGTCGACCTGCTGCACACCCTCGGCGCCGAGGTCACCCTCGTCGCCCCGCCGACCCTGCTGCCGGTCGGCATCGAGACCTGGCCCTGCGAGGTGTCCTACGACCTCGACAGCACGCTGCCCAAGTCCGACGCGGTGATGATGCTGCGCGTCCAGCGCGAGCGCATGAACGCCGCGTTCTTCCCCACCGAGCGCGAGTACTCCCGGCGCTACGGGCTCGACGGCGACCGCATGGCCCGGATGCCCGAGCACGCCATCGTGATGCACCCCGGCCCGATGGTCCGCGGCATGGAGATCACCGCCGAGGTCGCCGACTCCGACCGCTGCACCGTCGTCGAGCAGGTCGCAAACGGAGTGTCCATCCGGATGGCCGTCCTGTATCTGCTGCTCGGTGGGAACGAACCCGCCGTCACCCACCCCCGCACCGAGGAGAAGTAAGACAGATGAGCAAGATCCTGATCCGTGGTGCGAAGGTGCTCGGCGGCGAGCCGCAGGACGTCCTGATCGACGGCGGGACCATCGCCGAGGTGGGCGGCGGCCTGTCCGCCGAGGGCGCCGAGGTCGTCGAGGCCGAGGGCAAGGTGCTGCTGCCGGGCCTGGTCGACCTGCACACCCATCTGCGCGAGCCCGGCCGCGAGGACTCCGAGACCGTCCTCACCGGCACGCGCGCCGCCGCCTCCGGCGGCTTCACCACCGTCTTCGCCATGGCCAACACCTTCCCGGTCGCCGACACCGCGGGTGTCGTCGAGCAGGTCTGGCGGCTCGGCAAGGAGCACGGCTACTGCGACGTCCAGCCCATCGGTGCGGTCACCGTCGGCCTGGAGGGCAGGAAGCTCGCCGAGCTGGGTGCCATGCACGAGTCCGCCGCCGGCGTCACCGTCTTCTCCGACGACGGCAAGTGCGTCCACGACGCCGTGATCATGCGCCGGGCCCTGGAGTACGTGAAGGCCTTCGGCGGTGTCGTCGCGCAGCACGCGCAGGAGCCGCGGCTGACCGAGGGCGCCGAGATGAACGAGGGCGTCGTCTCGGCGGAGCTGGGGCTCGGGGGCTGGCCCGCGGTGGCCGAAGAATCGATCATCGCCCGGGATGTCCTGCTCGCCGACCACGTCGGCTCCCGCGTCCACATCTGCCACCTGTCGACCGCCGGGTCCGTCGAGATCGTCCGCTGGGCCAAGTCCCGCGGCATCGCCGTCACCGCCGAGGTCACCCCGCACCACCTCCTCCTCACGGATGAGCTGGTGCGCACCTACAACCCCGTCTACAAGGTCAACCCGCCGCTGCGCACCGAGCGCGACGTGCTGGCCCTGCGCGAGGCGCTCGCCGACGGCACGATCGACATCGTCGCCACCGACCACGCCCCGCACCCGCACGAGGACAAGGACTGCGAGTGGGCCGCGGCCGCCATGGGCATGGTCGGCCTGGAGACCGCGCTGTCGGTGGTGCAGGAGACCATGGTCGACACGGGCCTGCTGGACTGGGCCGGCGTCGCCGACCGGATGTCCGTCAAGCCCGCGCAGATCGGACAGGCCACGGGCCACGGCCGTCCCGTCTCGGCAGGTGAGCCCGCCAACCTCACCCTGGTCGACACGGCATACCGTGGGCTCGTGGAACCCGCGGGCTTCGCCTCGCGCAGCCGCAACACCCCCTACGAGGGGCGTGAGCTGCCGGGCCGTGTGACGCACACGTGGCTGCGGGGCAAGGCCACGCTCGTCGACGGGAAGCTCACGTGACACCTGTACTCCTGCTGGCCGCCGAGAAGGAATCGGCGCAAGTGACCGACTGGGCCGCCCGCATCGGCTGGGTCGTCGGCCTCGCGCTGTTCGTGGCGCTCGTCTACTGGCTGATGCGCGAGGGCTGGAAGTGGCGGGGCACCCTCCAGGGCGACCTGCCCGAGCTGCCCACGGCCCCGGACGACCCGGGCCCGGCACGCCTGACCATGAGCGGCCGCTACCACGGCTCCACCACCGCCGGGCAGTGGCTCGACCGCATCGTCGCGCACGGCCTGGGCACCCGCAGCCGCGCGGAGCTCACGCTCACCGACGCCGGACTGGACGTCGTACGCCCCGGGGCGACCGACTTCTTCGTCCCGGCCGCGGCCCTGCGCGAGGCCCGGCTCGACAAGGGCATCGCCGGGAAGGTGCTCACCGAGGGCGGTCTGCTCGTCGTCACCTGGGAGCACGGCGACCGGCTGATCGACTCCGGGTTCCGCTCCGACCACGCGGCCGAGCACAACGAGTGGGTCGAGACCCTCAACTCCATGATCGAAACGAACACCAGGGAAGGCGCCGAACGATGACCACCTCCACCAGGGGAGCCGCCAAAACTCCCGCCGTACTCGTCCTGGAGGACGGCCGGGTCTTCCGCGGCCGCGCCTACGGGGCCGTGGGGGAGACCTTCGGCGAAGCGGTGTTCTCCACCGGCATGACCGGCTACCAGGAGACCCTCACCGACCCCTCCTACCACCGCCAGGTGGTCGTCATGACCGCCCCGCACGTCGGCAACACGGGCGTCAACGACGAGGACATGGAGTCCAAGAAGATCTGGGTCTCCGGATACGTCGTGCGCGACCCCGCGCGGGTGCCGTCCAGCTGGCGCTCCCGGCGCACGCTGGACGAGGAGCTGGACGCCCAGGGCGTCGTCGGCATCAGCGGCATCGACACCCGCGCCCTCACCCGCCACCTGCGCGAGCGCGGCGCCATGCGCGTCGGCATCTTCAGCGGCGACGCCGTCCGGGACGACGCCGCACTGCTGGCCCGCGTCCAGGAAGCCCCGCAGATGAAGGGCGCGAACCTCTCCGCCGAGGTCGCCACCACCGAGCCGTACGTCGTCCCGGCCATCGGCGAGAAGAAGTTCACCGTCGCCGCCGTCGACCTCGGCATCAAGGGCATGACCCCGCACCGCATGGCCGAGCGCGGCATCGAGGTGCACGTGCTCCCGGCGACCGCCACTGTCGAGGACATCTACGCGGTGAACCCGGACGGCGTGTTCTTCTCCAACGGCCCGGGCGACCCGGCCACCGCGGACCACCCCGTCTCCGTGATGCAGGGTGTCCTGGAGCGCGGCACCCCGCTGTTCGGCATCTGCTTCGGCAACCAGATCCTGGGCCGCGCGCTCGGCTTCGGCACCTTCAAGCTGAAGTACGGCCACCGCGGCATCAACCAGCCGGTGCAGGACCGGACGACCGGCAAGGTCGAGGTCACCGCGCACAACCACGGCTTCGCCGTCGACGCCCCGCTCGACCAGGTCTCCGAGACCCCGTTCGGCCGCGCCGAGGTGTCCCACGTCTGTCTGAACGACAACGTGGTGGAAGGGCTCCAGCTCCTCGACCGCCCCGCTTTCAGCGTCCAGTACCACCCCGAAGCGGCAGCCGGCCCGCACGACGCCGCCTACCTGTTCGACCGCTTCGTATCCCTGATGGAGGGCCAGCGTGCCTAAGCGCACCGATATCCAGTCCGTCCTGGTCATCGGCTCCGGCCCGATCGTCATCGGCCAGGCCGCCGAGTTCGACTACTCCGGCACCCAGGCATGCCGCGTCCTCAAGGCCGAGGGCCTGCGGGTCGTCCTGGTGAACTCCAACCCGGCGACGATCATGACCGACCCGGAGATCGCCGACGCCACCTACGTCGAGCCGATCACCCCCGAGTTCGTCGAGAAGATCATCGCCAAGGAGCGCCCCGACGCGCTGCTGCCCACCCTGGGCGGCCAGACGGCCCTCAACACCGCGATCTCGCTGCACGAGGCCGGGACGCTCGACAAGTACGGCGTCGAGCTGATCGGCGCCAATGTCGAGGCCATCAACAAGGGCGAGGACCGCGACCTCTTCAAGGAGGTCGTCGAGGCCGTACGCCAGAAGATCGGCCACGGCGAGTCCGCCCGCTCGGTGATCTGCCACTCCATGGACGACGTCCTCGCCGGCGTCGACACGCTCGGCGGCTACCCGGTCGTCGTCCGCCCCTCCTTCACCATGGGCGGCGCCGGCTCCGGCTTCGCCCACGACGAGGAGGAGCTGCGCCGCATCGCCGGCCAGGGCCTCACGCTCTCCCCGACCACCGAGGTGCTCCTGGAGGAGTCCATCCTCGGCTGGAAGGAGTACGAGCTGGAGCTGATGCGCGACAAGCACGACAACGTCGTGGTCGTCTGCTCCATCGAGAACTTCGACCCCATGGGCGTGCACACCGGCGACTCCATCACCGTCGCCCCGGCGATGACCCTCACCGACCGCGAGTACCAGACCCTGCGTGACATCGGCATCGCCGTCATCCGCGAGGTCGGCGTCGACACCGGCGGCTGCAACATCCAGTTCGCGGTGAACCCCGAGGACGGCCGGGTCATCGTCATCGAGATGAACCCGCGCGTGTCGCGCTCCTCGGCCCTCGCCTCCAAGGCGACCGGCTTCCCGATCGCCAAGATCGCCGCCAAGCTCGCCGTCGGCTACACGCTGGACGAGATCCCCAACGACATCACGCAGGAGACCCCGGCCTCCTTCGAGCCGACGCTCGACTACGTGGTGGTGAAGGCCCCGCGGTTCGCCTTCGAGAAGTTCCCGAGCGCCGACTCCACCCTCACCACCACGATGAAGTCGGTCGGCGAGGCCATGGCCATCGGCCGCAACTTCACCGAGGCCTTCCAGAAGGCGCTGCGCTCGCTGGAGAAGAAGGGCAGCCAGTTCACCTTCGTCGGCGAGCCCGGCGACAAGCTCCAGCTGCTGGAGCAGGCCGTCCGCCCCACCGACGGCCGGATCAACACGGTCATGCAGGCCATCCGCGCGGGCGCCACGCCCGAGGAGGTCTTCGACTACACGAAGATCGACCCCTGGTTCGTCGACCAGCTCTTCCTGATCAAGGAGATCGCCGACGAGCTTGCCGAGGCGCCCGAGCTGACCGCCGACCTGCTCGCCGAGGCCAAGCGGCACGGCTTCTCCGACCAGCAGATCGGCGAGATCCGCGGCCTGCGCGAGGACGTCGTCCGCGAGGTCCGGCACGCGCTCGGCATCCGCCCGGTCTACAAGACGGTCGACACCTGCGCCGCCGAGTTCGCCGCGAAGACGCCGTACTTCTACTCCTCCTACGACGAGGAGACGGAGGTCGCCTCCCGCGAGAAGCCGGCCGTCATCATCCTGGGCTCCGGCCCGAACCGCATCGGCCAGGGCATCGAGTTCGACTACTCCTGCGTCCACGCCTCCTTCGCGCTGAGCGACGCGGGCTACGAGACCGTGATGGTCAACTGCAACCCGGAGACCGTCTCCACGGACTACGACACCTCCGACCGCCTGTACTTCGAGCCGCTGACGCTCGAGGACGTGCTGGAGATCGTGCACGCCGAGCAGCAGGCCGGACCGGTCGCGGGCGTCGTCGTCCAGCTCGGCGGCCAGACCCCGCTGGGCCTGTCGCAGGCGCTCAAGGACAACGGCGTGCCGATCGTCGGTACCTCCCCGGAGGCCATCCACGCCGCGGAGGACCGGGGCGCCTTCGGCCGGGTCCTCAAGGAGGCCGGTCTCCCGGCCCCCAAGCACGGCACCGCCACCACCTTCGCCGAGGCCAAGGCCATTGCCGACGAGATCGGCTACCCGGTCCTGGTGCGCCCCTCGTACGTCCTGGGCGGGCGCGGCATGGAGATCGTCTACGACGAGACCCGGCTGGAGTCCTACATCGCCGAGTCGACCGAGATCAGCCCGTCCCGGCCGGTCCTCGTCGACCGGTTCCTCGACGACGCGATCGAGATCGACGTCGACGCCCTCTACGACGGTGAGGAGCTCTACCTCGGCGGCGTCATGGAGCACATCGAGGAGGCCGGCATCCACTCCGGCGACTCGGCGTGCGCCCTGCCCCCGATCACGCTCGGCGGCTTCGACATCAAGCGCCTGCGCGCCTCCACGGAGGGCATCGCCAAGGGCGTCGGCGTCCGCGGCCTGATCAACATCCAGTTCGCGCTCGCGGGCGACATCCTCTACGTCCTGGAGGCCAACCCGCGCGCGTCCCGGACCGTCCCCTTCACCTCGAAGGCGACGGCGGTACCGCTGGCCAAGGCCGCCGCCCGGATCTCGCTGGGCGCCACGATCGCCGAGCTGCGAGCCGAGGGCCTGCTCCCGGCCACCGGCGACGGCGGCGAGCTGCCGTTCGACGCGCCGATCTCCGTGAAGGAGGCCGTGATGCCGTGGTCGCGCTTCCGCGACATCCACGGCCGCGGCGTCGACACGGTCCTCGGCCCGGAGATGCGCTCCACCGGCGAGGTCATGGGCATCGACTCGGTCTTCGGCACGGCGTACGCCAAGTCGCAGGCCGGCGCTTACGGCCCGCTGCCCACCAAGGGCCGCGCGTTCATCTCGGTCGCCAACCGCGACAAGCGCTCGATGATCTTCCCGGCCCGCGAGCTGGTCGCGCACGGCTTCGAGCTGCTCGCCACGTCCGGCACGGCGGAGGTCCTCAAGCGCAACGGCATCAACGCCACCATCGTGCGCAAGCAGTCCGAGGGCACCGGCCCGAACGGCGAGAAGACCATCGTCCAGCTCATCCACGACGGCGAGGTCGACCTCATCGTCAACACCCCGTACGGCACGGGCGGCCGCCTCGACGGCTACGACATCCGTACGGCGGCCGTGGCGCGCTCCGTGCCCTGCCTGACGACGGTCCAGGCCCTCGCGGCGGCGGTCCAGGGCATCGACGCCCTCAACCGCGGCGACGTGAGCGTCCGCTCGCTCCAGGAACACGCGGAACACCTGACCGCGGCCCGCGACTAGCAGCCCGAGGGGGACACCGGAAAAGGTGTCCCCCTCTTCGTGAGGACGCCGAGTCCTCGTGAGGACACCATGTACAAAATCTTCTTCCGTCTCGTCTTCAAGCGGCTGGACCCGGAGCAGGCCCACCACCTGGCCTTCCGCTGGATCCGCCTGGCCGCCCGCGTGCCCGTGCTGCGCACCTTCCTCGCGGCCGCCCTCGCGCCCCGGTACAGGGAGCTGCGTACGGAGGCCCTCGGCCTGCGGATGCACGGCCCCTTCGGGCTCGCGGCCGGCTTCGACAAGAACGCCGTCGGCATCGACGGCATGGCGATGCTCGGCTTCGACCACGTCGAGATCGGCACGGTGACCGGCGAACCGCAGCCCGGCAACCCCAAGCAGCGGCTGTTCCGCCTGGTCGAGGACCGGGCCCTGATCAACCGCATGGGCTTCAACAACGACGGCTCGCTCCGCGTCGCCGCCCGCCTCGCCTCCCGTACGCCCGTCTTCAAGCCGGTCGTCGGCGTCAACATCGGCAAGACCAAGGTCGTCTCCGAGGAGGAGGCCGTCGCCGACTACGTGAAGTCCGCCGAGCGGCTGGCCCTGTACGCCGACTACCTGGTGGTCAACGTCTCCTCGCCGAACACGCCGGGGCTGCGCAACCTCCAGGCCACCGAGGCGCTGCGCCCCCTGCTGAGCGCCGTCCGCGAGGCCGCCGACCGCACGGTGTCCGCCCGCCGCGTCCCCCTCCTGGTCAAGATCGCGCCGGACCTCGCCGACGAGGACGTCGACGCCGTCGCCGACCTGGCGGTGGAGCTCGGGCTGGACGGCATCATCGCCACCAACACCACCATCGCGCGCGAGGGCCTCGGCCTGAAGTCCGACCCCTCCCTGGTCAAGGAGACCGGCGGCCTGTCCGGAGCGCCCCTGAAGGACCGCTCCCTGGAGGTCCTGCGCCGCCTCTACGCGCGCGTGGGCGACCGGATCACCCTGGTGGGCGTCGGCGGCATCGAGAACGCCGAGGACGCCTGGCAGCGCATCCTGGCCGGCGCCACGCTGGTCCAGGGCTACAGCGCCTTCATCTACGAGGGGCCCTTCTGGGGCCGCGCGATCCACAAGGGGCTCGCCGCACGCCTGGCCACGAGCCCCTACGCCACGCTCGCCGACGCGGTGGGCGCCGACGTGAGGAAGACGGCATGAGTGGTCTCGAGCCCTTCGGCGCGCGCCTGCGCCGCGCCATGGACGAGCGCGGCCCGCTGTGCGTCGGCATCGACCCGCACGCCTCCCTGCTGGCCGAGTGGGGCCTCAACGACGACGTGGGGGGCCTGGAGCGGTTCAGCCGCACGGTCGTCGAGGCGGTCGCCGACCGGGTCGCCGTGCTCAAGCCGCAGAGCGCGTTCTTCGAGCGCTTCGGCTCGCGCGGCGTCGCCGTGCTGGAGAAGTCGGTCGCCGAGGCCCGGGCGGCGGGCGCGCTGGTCGTGATGGACGCCAAGCGCGGCGACATCGGCTCCACCATGGCCGCGTATGCCGAGTCCTTCCTGCACAAGGACGCGCCGCTGTTCTCCGACGCCCTGACCGTCTCGCCGTACCTCGGCTACGGATCGCTCAGCCCGGCCGTCGCGCTGGCCCGCGAGAGCGGCGCCGGACTGTTCGTGCTGGCCCTGACCTCCAACCCGGAGGGCGGCGAGGTGCAGCACGCCGTGCGGTCCGACGGCCGGAACGTCGGAGCGACGATGCTGGCGCACCTGGCCGCCGAGAACACGGGGGAGGGGCCCCTGGGGTCCTTCGGCGCGGTCGTCGGCGCCACCCTCGGTGATCTGTCGACGTACGACCTGGACATCAACGGCCCGCTCCTCGCGCCCGGTATCGGCGCCCAGGGCGCCAAGCCGGCCGACCTTCCCGCGGTCTTCGGTGCGGCGGTGCGCAACGTCGTGCCGAACGTCAGCCGCGGAGTGCTACGCCACGGTCCCGACACGGTCGCTCTGCGTGACGCCGCGGAGCGCTTCGCCGAGGAGATCCGTCAGTCCGTGACGTCCTCGTGAGGCGGTCCTGACCTTCCGGTGAGACCTCCGATGAGTGGTCCGCGGCGGCCTTGAGTCTGAATACATCCTCAAATCCGGGGCAGTATGTCCTAAATGTCCGTTCAGATGAAGGCTGACCAGGACTTTTCCGCTGTTCTCAATGACTCCGGCGGACTTGCCCGCTAGTCTCCGACGAGAGAACGGGCAAGCGTGTGTTGCTCGTGGCTCCCCAGGTGTGGGGCGACTAGGTTCCTCACCGGTCCGTATCCGACAGTTCGACATCCGAGGTGACGTAGGCGTGGCTCTTCCGCCCCTTACCCCTGAACAGCGCGCAGCCGCGCTCGAAAAGGCCGCCGCGGCTCGCCGGGAGCGGGCCGAGGTCAAGAATCGACTCAAGCACTCCGGCGCCTCCCTTCACGAGGTCATCAAGCAGGGCCAGGAGAATGACGTCATCGGCAAGATGAAGGTCTCCGCCCTCCTCGAGTCGCTGCCGGGCGTGGGCAAGGTCCGCGCCAAGCAGATCATGGAGCGACTCGGCATCTCCGAGAGCCGCCGTGTGCGTGGCCTCGGTTCCAACCAGATCGCCTCCCTGGAGCGCGAGTTCGGCAGCACCGGCTCCTGAACCGGGCAGTCCGGGGAAGCGAGTCCCGGGCACTCCGCGATTGCTGGATAATCGCTGCATGGCTGCAACACCCCGGGGGACGTCCCCCGTACCCCCGGACGTACGTCCGCGGCTGACCGTGCTCTCCGGCCCCTCCGGGGTCGGCAAGAGCACGGTCGTCGCTCATATGCGCAAGGAACACCCCGAGGTCTGGCTCTCGGTGTCGGCGACGACCCGCAAGCCCCGCCCCGGCGAGCAGCACGGAGTCCACTACTTCTTCGTCTCCGACGACGAGATGGACAAGCTGATCGCCAACGGGGAACTGCTGGAGTGGGCCGAGTTCGCCGGCAACCGCTACGGCACGCCGCGTGCGGCCGTGCAGGAGCGCCTGGAGAACGGCGAGCCCGTCCTCCTGGAGATCGACCTGCAGGGCGCCCGCCTGGTCCGGGAGTCGATGCCCGAGGCCCAGCTGGTGTTCCTGGCTCCTCCCTCCTGGGAGGAGCTCGTGCGCCGACTCACCGGGCGGGGCACCGAACCGCCCGAGGTGATCGAGCGCCGGCTCGACGCGGCGAAGATCGAACTCGCGGCCGAGCCGGAGTTCGACACCACCCTGGTCAACACCTCCGTCGAGGACGTGGCGCGCGAGCTGCTAGCCTTGATGGACGTCGTGTGACCATCGCCGACCGCTCCGGCCGGCCGATCACCCCGACAGATTCTTTCCCATCCATCGGAAGGTAGAGCGTGTCCTCTTCCATCTCCGCGCCCGAGGGCATCATCAACCCGCCGATCGACGAGCTCCTCGAGGCCACCGACTCGAAGTACAGCCTCGTGATCTACGCGGCCAAGCGTGCCCGCCAGATCAACGCGTACTACTCGCAGCTCGGCGAGGGTCTCCTCGAGTACGTCGGTCCTCTCGTAGACACCCACGTCCACGAGAAGCCGCTCTCGATCGCCCTCCGCGAGATCAACGCGGGGCTCCTGACGTCCGAGGCCGTCGAGGGCCCGGCGCAGTAAGTAGGATTTACAGCTTTGTGCTGACTTATCCACAGGCCCGGCAGGCCGACTGCCGGGCCTGTGGTGTGTCATGGAGTCGTACGCTGTGCCGGTTGCCGAGGTCCGGGGAGAGACGTGGACAAGCCGAAGGTCGTTCTGGGGGTCAGCGGGGGCATCGCCGCGTACAAGGCCTGTGAGCTGCTGCGGCGGCTGACGGAGTCGGGCCACGACGTGCGCGTGGTGCCCACCGCCTCCGCGCTGCACTTCGTCGGCGCCGCCACCTGGTCCGCGCTCTCCGGCAACCCCGTCACCACCGAGGTGTGGGACGACGTCCACGAGGTGCCGCACGTCCGCATCGGACAGCACGCGGACCTGGTCGTCGTCGCCCCGGCCACCGCCGACATGCTCGCCAAGGCGGCCCACGGCCTCGCCGACGACCTCCTCACCAACACGCTGCTCACCGCGCGCTGCCCGGTGGTCTTCGCGCCCGCCATGCACACGGAGATGTGGGAGCACCCGGCCACCCAGGAGAACGTGGCGACGCTGCGCCGCCGCGGCGCCCTCGTCATCGAGCCGGCCGTGGGCCGCCTCACCGGCGTCGACACCGGCAAGGGCCGGCTGCCCGACCCGGGCGAGATCTTCGAGGTCTGCCGCCGTGTGCTGGCCCGCGGCGTCACCGAGCCCGACCTCGAGGGCCGGCATGTCGTCGTCAGCGCCGGCGGCACCCGCGAGCCCCTGGACCCCGTCCGCTTCCTCGGCAACCGCTCCTCCGGCAAGCAGGGCTACGCCCTCGCCCGCACCGCCGCCGCCCGCGGCGCCCGGGTCACGCTGATCGCGGCCAACAGCACCCTGCCGGCCCCGGCGGGCGTCGACGTCGTCCCCGTCGGCACCGCCGTGCAGCTGCGCGAGGCGGTGCTGCACGCGGCCCCGGAGGCCGACGCCGTGGTGATGGCGGCCGCGGTCGCGGACTTCCGACCGGCGGCGTACGCGGCGGGGAAGATCAAGAAGAAGGACGGGCAGGAGCCGGAGCCGATCACCCTGGTGCGGAATCCGGACATCCTCGCGGAGATCTCCGCCGACCGCGCCCGCGCCGGACAGGTGATCGTCGGCTTCGCCGCGGAGACGGACGACGTCCTCGCCAACGGCCGGGCCAAGCTCAAGCGCAAGGGCTGCGATCTGCTCGTCGTGAACGAGGTGGGGGAGCGCAAGACCTTCGGTTCCGAGGAGAACGAGGCGGTCGTGCTCGGTGCCGACGGCAGCGAGACCGCCGTGGCGCACGGCCCCAAGGAGGCTCTGGCCGACACGGTGTGGGACCTGGTGGCCGAGCGCCTGCGCTGAGGTCCGATCGCCGTATACCCGCTCGAAAACGGGTGGACCGGGGCGTGGCGCCTCTGGCCAACGTCGCTCGCCATTGGGCAGAATGCCCGTGCCGCAGGTCACAGCACTCCCGAGTGGCGAGACAGGGGGACCGTGGCCGAAGCGTGACCCGTAAACTGTCCACGGACGGCGCCGGGTGCAGCCCCCGCCGTCCGCCAATGATCAGCCAGCAGCCGCTGCAACCTCAGGGAGCGTTGTGTCCCGTCGCCTTTTCACCTCGGAGTCCGTGACCGAGGGTCACCCCGACAAGATCGCTGACCAGATCAGCGACACCATTCTCGACGCGCTCCTGCGCGAGGACCCGTCATCCCGGGTCGCCGTCGAGACCCTGATCACGACCGGCCTGGTGCACGTGGCCGGCGAGGTCACGACCAAGACGTACGCGGACATCGCGACGCTGGTCCGCAACAAGATCCTCGAGATCGGCTACGACTCCAGCAAGAAGGGCTTCGACGGCGCCTCCTGCGGCGTGTCGGTGTCGATCGGCGCACAGTCCCCGGACATCGCCCAGGGCGTGGACACGGCGTACGAGTCCCGTGTCGAGGGCGACGAGGACGAGCTCGACAAGCAGGGTGCCGGCGACCAGGGCCTGATGTTCGGCTACGCGACGGACGAGACGCCGACGCTGATGCCGCTGCCGATCTTCCTGGCCCACCGGCTGTCGAAGCGGCTGTCCGACGTGCGCAAGAACGGCACCATCCCCTACCTGCGCCCGGACGGCAAGACGCAGGTCACCATCGAGTACGACGGCGACAAGGCGGTCCGTCTGGACACCGTCGTCGTCTCGTCGCAGCACGCCTCCGACATCGACCTGGACTCGCTGCTGGCTCCGGACATCAAGGAGTTCGTCGTCGAGCCGGAGCTGAAGGCGCTGCTGGACGAAGGCATCAAGCTCGACACGGAGAACTACCGCCTCCTGGTCAACCCCACCGGCCGCTTCGAGATCGGCGGTCCGATGGGTGACGCCGGCCTGACCGGCCGCAAGATCATCATCGACACCTACGGCGGCATGGCCCGGCACGGCGGTGGCGCGTTCTCCGGCAAGGACCCGTCCAAGGTCGACCGCTCCGCCGCGTACGCGATGCGCTGGGTCGCGAAGAACGTGGTCGCCGCGGGTCTGGCCACCCGATGCGAGGTCCAGGTCGCCTACGCGATCGGCAAGGCCGAGCCGGTGGGTCTGTTCGTCGAGACCTTCGGCACCGCCAAGATCGACACGGACAAGATCGAGAAGGCGATCGACGAGGTGTTCGACCTCCGTCCGGCCGCCATCATCCGCGACCTCGACCTGCTCCGCCCGATCTACTCCCAGACCGCGGCATACGGCCACTTCGGCCGCGAGCTCGCCGACTTCACGTGGGAGCGGACGGACCGCGTGGACGCGCTGCGCAAGGCCGCGGGGCTGTAGCCCGCGGTCCCACGGCATCGTGACGAGGCCCGGCTTCCTTTCGGGGAGCCGGGCCTCGTCGTGCGGCCGGGGGCCCTGTTCCTCCGCACCGTCGCCCCCAGGGGCGTGCAAAACGGTTCGCGGGGAGCGACGGACGGTCCCTACGCTGAGGAGCGTGCCGGGGCGCCCGGTGCGAAGGCGACGGATACTTCTGGCTCTCAGGAGCCCCGCGGGTTCGAATCCCGCCGCCGGCCGGGCCGTGCCCGGTGGGCGTGGCCGAGTGGTCCAAGGCGAGTGAACGCCGTCGCCGCCGGGGAACTCGGGCGCTGCCGGTTGTCAGTGGTGTTTGGTAAGAATGCAGGCGTGAGCAGCGAGAACGAACAGTCGGGCGGGGGCGCGGAGGGTGCGCCGCCCGAGCAGCTCGCGCTCATCCGGGACAGTGTGCGCAAGGCGAAGACGCCCCGGGCCAAGCCGCGGACCTGGCGGGGGGCCGCGCTCGCCAAGGAGCTGCCCGTCGCGCGCGTCCTCGTCGACAAGGGCGTGCTCCATCTCGACCGGTACTTCGACTACGCCGTGCCCGAGGAGCTGGACGCGGACGCCCAGCCGGGCGTGCGCGTGCGGGTCCGGTTCGGCGCCGGGCGGCATCGCGTGCGCGAAGGGCGGCGCGAGGGCGGCGGACTGATCGACGGGTTCCTCGTCGAGCGGCTGGCCGAGTCCGACTACTCCGGGCCACTGGCCGCCCTCGCCCAGGTCGTGTCGCCCGAGCCGGTGCTGAGCGAGGAACTGCTGGGGCTGGCCCGGGCGGTCGCCGACCGGTACGCGGGCAGCCTCGCCGACGTCCTGCAGCTCGCCGTCCCGCCGCGCAACGCCCGAGCCGAGCAGCGGCCCTCACCCGACCCGCTGCCACCGCCCCCGGCGCCCGGGGCGGGAAGCTGGCAGCGGTACGAGCGGGGGGCGGCCTTCCTGGAGTCCCTGGTCTCCGGCGGAGCGCCCCGGGCCGTGTGGAACGCGCTGCCCGGGCCGCAGTGGAGCGAGGAGCTGGCCCGGGCCGTTGCCGCGACGCTGGCCTCCGGGCGAGGGGCGCTCGCCGTCCTGCCAGACGGCCGGGCGGTCGCACGGGCCGACGCCGCCCTGACCTCCCTGCTGGGGAAGGGGCGGCACGCGGTGCTCACCGCCGACGCCGGCCCCGAGAAGCGCTACGCACAGTGGCTCGCGGTGCGGCGCGGTTCCGTACGGGCCGTGATCGGAACCAGGGCCGCCATGTTCGCGCCCGTCCAGGACCTTGGCCTGGTCGCCCTCTGGGACGACGGCGACGACAGTCACAGCGAGCAGCACGCCCCGCAGCCCCATGCCCGCGAGGTGCTCCTGCTGCGGGCCGCCCAGGACAAGTGCGGTTTCCTGCTGGGGAGCTGGGGCTGCACGGTGGAGGCAGCGCAGCTCGTCGAGAGCGGCTGGGCGCGGCCGCTCGTCGCAGGCCGGGAGCAGGTGCGGGGGGCCGCTCCGCTCGTCCGGACCGTCGGGGACCAGGATCTCGCCCGGGACGAGGCCGCCCGGGCCGCCCGGCTGCCGACCCTCGCCTGGCAGGCCGTCAGGGACGGGTTGCGGCGCGGCCCGGTGCTGGTGCAGGTGCCCCGCAGGGGGTACGTCCCGCGCATGGCGTGTGCCAACTGCCGGGCGCCCGCGCGCTGCCGGCACTGCTCCGGGCCGCTGGAGGCGCCGGACGGCGGTGCCCTGAACTGCGGGTGGTGCGGACGCGAGGAGAGCGGCTGGCACTGTCCCGACTGCGGTTCCTTCCGCCTGCGCGCCTCGGTCGTCGGGGCCCGGCGGACCGCCGAGGAACTGGGCCGGGCCTTCCCCGCCGTATCGGTACGCACCTCGGGGCGGGAACACGTGCTCGACACGGTGCCGGAGGCGCCCGCGCTGGTCGTGAGCACGCCGGGGGCCGAGCCCGTCGCCGAGGGCGGGTACGCGGCGGCGCTGCTGCTCGACGGGTGGGCCATGCTCGGGCGGCCCGATCTGCGGGCCGGGGAGGACGCGTTGCGGCGGTGGATCGCGGCCGCGTCCCTCGTCCGGCCGCAGTCGGCCGGGGGCACGGTGGTGGTCGTGGCCGAGCCGACACTGCGGCCCGTGCAGGCGCTCGTCCGCTGGGATCCCGTGGGTCACGCCGTGCGGGAGCTCGCCGAGCGGGCCGAGCTGGGCTTTCCGCCGGTCTCGCGGATGGCGGCCGTGTCGGGCCCGCCGGATGCGGTGGCCGAATTCCTCCGTGCGGCCGAACTGCCGCCCGAGGCCGAGGTGCTGGGGCCGGTGCCGTTGCCCGTCCCCGCGCCCGGGCGACCTCGCCGGGCGGGTGCGCCACCGCCCGGCGAGCAGTGGGAGCGGGCGCTGCTGCGGGTGCCGCCGGGCAGGGGTGCCGCGCTGGCCGCCGCGCTCAAAGCAGCACAGGCCGCGCGGATGGCCCGGGGAAGCGGCAGTGGGGCGGGAACCGGTGCCGGGGTCTGGGTGCGGATCGATCCGGCCGACATCGGGTGAGCGTCGCCTCGGAGCGGCACGAGGAGGTTGCCTCGGACGACGGAGTGGTCGGCGCCGCTGATGCCGGGTCGGGCACCGCAGGTGGCGGCGGGAGTCCTCCGGCGGCTCCGGCCGGACATGCGGCCGCCCTCCCGGAAGTGGTCCGAGAGGGCAGGGCGGAGGGTGCGACGCCCGGCAGCCCGGGCAGCTGCCGTGCGTCAGCCGTTACGCGGGCCCGGGAACGCCGTCGGCCTGACCTCGTCGCGGAGGGCGGGGCTGCCGGCCGTCGGCTGCGTGGGCATGGAACGGGCCGCGGGGACCGTCGGAATGGCGGGCAGGCCGGTCGTCACATTGACCGACCGGCCGCCCGTCGGCTCCGGTGTGCGCTCGGGCTCGGGCGCGGCCGACTGGGCCGTGGCGCGGCGGGCGCCGTAACGGCGGTGGACCGCCTGCTTGGTGACTCCGAGCGCGGAGCCCACCGCGTCCCACGAGAAGCCGAGTGAGCGGTCGAAGTCCACGGCCGCCGTGACCAGGGTCTCGACACTGTCCCGCAGCTCCTGGGCGAGACGTACCGTCGGGGCGGGAGCGCGTCCGTAGACGACGAAGCCCGTGGAGGGACCGGAGCGGCGCGGGCGGTAGACGTTGCCCAACTGGGCGGTGAGGGTGCGCAGTGCGTCCACCTGCCGGCGGACCCGCTCGATGTCCCGCACCAGCAAGTGCAGGCTGGCCCGAGCCTGGGCGTCGTGGGTTGCGTGGTCGGCCATGAACAAGCCTCTCGAACCGGCGTTGAAAGGAATGGGCCGCGATCGCGGCCCGTTGTGGTCAACTCTGTCTTGACCAACGCGGATTCGCTCCGCGGGTCACGGTGTGGGGGCGTGGGATTAAATGTGTGCGCCTGTCCGGGCGGGGTGTGCGCCTCGGCCTTCGGCCATCGGTCTTTGGTCTCCCACCCGCGCACCGCCCGTAGCTGTCGGCCGAGAGTCCGAGCTCTCCCGTGGGGGCGGGCCGCCGTCGGCGGCTTTCCGTTTCCGGCTCATAGACTTGGGCGTTGCCCGTCATCGTCCCCGTCCGAGAGGCCCCCACCACCCCATGAAGCTCGTCTTCGCCGGTACACCCGAGGTCGCCGTTCCCGCTCTGGACGCTCTGCTCGCCTCCGGGCGGCACGAGGTGGCCGCCGTCGTCACGCGGCCCGACGCGCCGGCCGGGCGCGGACGCAGGCTCGTCGCGTCGCCCGTCGCCGAGCGGGCGGAGGAGGCCGGGATCGAGGTGCTGAAGCCCGCGAAGCCGAAGGACCCCGAGTTCCTGGAGCGGCTGCGGGAGATCGGGCCGGACTGCTGTCCCGTCGTCGCCTACGGGGCGCTGCTGCCCAGGGTGGCCCTCGACATCCCCGCGCACGGCTGGGTCAATCTGCACTTCTCCCTGCTGCCGGCCTGGCGCGGTGCCGCGCCCGTGCAGCACGCCATCATGGCCGGCGATGAGATCACCGGGGCGTCGACCTTCCTGATCGAGGAGGGGCTCGACTCCGGTCCGGTGTACGGGACGGTGACGGAGGAGATCCGGGCCACCGACACCAGCGGGGACTTGCTGACGCGGCTCGCCTTCGCCGGCGCCGGGCTGCTCGCGGCGACCATGGACGGCATCGAGGACGGCACGCTGAAGGCCGTACCGCAGCCGGCCGACGGGATCAGCCTCGCCCCCAAGGTCAACGTCGAGGACGCGCACCTGGACTGGAGCGCGCCCGCGCTGCGGGTCGACCGGATGGTGCGGGGCTGCACCCCGGCCCCCGGCGCCTGGACCACGTTCCGCGGTGAGCGGCTCAAGCTCATCCAGGTCACCCCCGTGCCCGACCGGACGGACCTCGCCCCGGGGCAGATCGCCGCCGGGAAGAACAACGTGTACGCGGGCACCGGCTCGTACGGCGTCGAGCTGCTGTGGGTGCAGGCCCAGGGCAAGAAGCCGATGCGGGCGGCGGACTGGGCGCGCGGCGTGCGGATCGGTGAGGGCGAGCAGCTCGGAGGATGAGCCGGGGCAGGGCCCCTCACACGGCCGGCACCCCGCTGCCGGCTCCGGACCGCACCCGGCGGCGTAGGCTGGACGGCGCACTTCATCTCACCCCCGGAGCACCTTTTTCGTGAGCGAACAGCCCCGTCGAGCCCGCACCTCAGGCAAGCCCTACCGCAGGCCCAAGAAGGACCCCGTCCGCATCCTCGCCTTCGAGGCACTGAGGGCCGTGGACGAGCGGGACGCCTACGCCAACCTCGTACTGCCCCCGCTGCTGCGCAAGGCGCGGGAGAACGACGACTTCGACGCCCGGGACGCCGCGCTCGCCACCGAGCTGGTGTACGGCACGCTGCGCCGGCAGGGGACGTACGACGCGATCCTGTCGTCCTGCGTGGACCGGCCGCTCGGGGAGGTCGACCCGCCGGTGCTGGATGTGCTGAGCCTCGGCGCGCACCAGCTGCTCGGCACCCGCATCCCGACGCACGCGGCCGTGTCCGCCACCGTCGAGCTCGCGCGGGTCGTGCTCGGCGACGGGCGGGCCAAGTTCGTCAACGCCGTGCTGCGCAAGGTCGCGCAGGACGATCTGGACGGCTGGCTGGAGCGGGTCGCGCCCCCTTACGACGAGGATCCCGAGGACCATCTCTCCGTCGTCCACTCCCATCCGCGGTGGGTCGTGTCCGCGCTGTGGGACTCCCTCGGCGGTGGGCGCGACGGCGTCGAGGAGCTACTGCGCGCCGACAACGACCGGCCCGAGGTCACGCTCGTGGCGCGGCCCGGGCGGGCCACCGCGGAGGAGCTGCTCGACGAGGACGCCGCCGTGCCGGGCCGCTGGTCGCCCTATGCCGTGCGGCTGACCGAGGGCGGCGAGCCGGGCGCCATCGCGGCCGTGCGGGACGGGCGCGCGGGCGTGCAGGACGAGGGCAGCCAGCTCGTCGCGATCGCCCTCGCGGGCGCGCCCCTGGACGGGCCCGACCGGCGCTGGCTGGACGGATGCGCGGGGCCCGGCGGCAAGGCCGCGCTGCTCGGCGCGCTGGCCGCCGAGCGGGGCGCCCTGCTCGTCGCCTCCGAGAAGCAGACCCATCGCGCCGGCCTCGTGGCGAAGGCGCTGGACGGGAACCCGGGGCCGTACCAGGTCATCGCCGCCGACGGGACGCGCCCGGCGTGGCGGCCAGGCAGCTTCGACCGGGTGCTGGTCGACGTGCCGTGCACGGGCCTCGGCGCCCTGCGCCGCCGCCCCGAGGCACGCTGGCGGCGCCGCCCGGAGGACCTGGAGGGCTTCGCGCCGCTGCAGCGCGGGCTGCTGCGCACCGCCCTGGAGTCGGTGCGGGTCGGCGGTGTCGTGGGCTACGCGACCTGCTCGCCGCACCTCGCCGAGACCCGGGCCGTCGTCGCCGACGTGCTCAAGCAGCACCCGGACACCGACCTCATCGACGCCCGGCCGCTGCTGCCCGGCGTACCCGACCTGGGCGAGGGGCCCGACGTGCAGCTGTGGCCGCATCTGCACGGGACCGACGCGATGTATCTGGCCCTCATTCGCCGGACCGGCTGACCCCCGCTGCCACGGCCGCCCGGTCCGGTGCGCCGCCGTCGTGGCGCGCCAGCCGGTGCGGCCACCACACCTTCGGCCCGACGTCCAGGAACAGCGAGGTCACCAGGACCGAGCGCACGACGAAGGTGTCGATGAGGACGCCGAGGGCGACCGTGAAGCCGATCTCGGCGAAGGCGACCATCGGGAGGGTGCCGAGGGCGGCGAAGGTACCGGCCAGGACCAGCCCGGCGGAGGTGATGACCGCGCCGGTGGCGGCGAGGCCCGTGACCACGCCCGGTCTGGTGCCCTGGCGGGCCGCCTCCTCGCGGATGCGCGTGGTGAGGAAGATGTTGTAGTCGATGCCCAGGGCGACCAGGAACACGAAGACGAACAGCGGGAAGTCGGTCGCCTCGCCCGCGTAGTCGAAGACGTACCGGAACGCGAGCGCGCTGATGCCGAGCGCCGCCGCGAAGGACAGGATCACCGTCCCGATCAGCAGCAGTGGGGCGATCAGGGCGCGCAGCAGGCAGCACAGGATCAGCAGGACGACCACCAGCACCAGCGGGATGATCAGCACGTTGTCGTGCCTGGTCGCCTCGTCCATGTCCAGCAGGGCCGCCGTACCGCCGCCCACCTTGGCGTCGGCGTCCGGCACCGCGTGCACGGCGTCCCGCACCCGCTCGACGGTCTGTTTGGCGGCCTCGCTGTCCGACGGGGCGGTCATGGTGGCCTCGAAGAGGACCTTGCCCTCGAAGGCCGGTCTGGTGCCGGGCGGCAGACCGAGGGACTGGGGGACCACGCCCGGTGTCCCGGCGACGGCACGGCCCACCTGCACGGCCTGCGCCTGGTTGCTGACGATGACCAGGGGGTCGCCGCTGCCCGCCGGGAAGTAGCGCGCCGACACCTCCTGGCCGGTGATCGAGTCGGGTTTCCCGGTGAACGCGTCCGCGTTGCCGATGCCCTCCGCGCGCAGCTGGATCAACCCCAGCGAGCAGACCGCCAGCGCGAGCGCCGTCACGGCCCAGATCATCCGCGGGCGGCGGGCGATACGGCGACCGGTGCGGGCCCAGACGCCGCGCTCGGTCGGGTCGGGCGTACCGTAGCGCGGCACCACCGGCCAGAAGACCCACCGGCCGAAGATCACCAGCAGGGCCGGGAACAGGCTCATCATCGCCACCAGGGCGACGGCGACGCCGATCGCGGCCACGGGACCCAGACCGCTCGTGGAGTTCATCTCGGCGGCCAGCAGGACCAGCATGCTCAGCACGACCGTCGCGCCGGAGGCGAGCACGGCCGGGCCGGCGCGGTGCAGGGCCAGGGCCATCGCCTCGTGCCGGTCCTCGTGCCGGCGCAGTTCCTCCCGGTAGCGGGCCACCAGCAGCAGGGCGTAGTCCGTCCCCGCCCCGAAGACCAGCACCGTGAGGATGCCGGCGCTCTGGCCGTTGACCGTCAGGCCGCCGTGCTCGGCCAGCAGGTAGATCAGCGCCTGGGCGGTGAACAGGGCGCAGACCACCGCGATCAGGGGGATCAGCAGCAGGGTCAGGCTGCGGTAGGTGATGAGCAGCATGACGATGACGACCGCCATCGCCGAGAGCAGCAGGGTCGAGTCGATGCCCTCGAAGGCCTCGGCGAAGTCCGCCGACGTGCCGCCCGGGCCCGTGATGTGCACGGACAACCCGTCACCACCCGTGCCCACGTCGTCGCGGATGGAGTCCACGGCCGGTGAGATCCGCTCCCAGCCCTCCTCGTCCATCAGGATCGGCACGAAGACCTGCGCCGCCCGCGGGTCGGCCTGCCGGTCGAACACCGGCCCGCGCGTCTGCTCGCCGATGATGCCGTGGTCGCCGAGCTGCTTCAGCTGCCGCACGTCCTCGGCGATCTCCGCACGGTCCTGCGCCGTCAGGCCGCTCTCCCGCGCGTAGACGACCACCGCCGGGATCTGCTCCGGCCGGAAGTCCTCGGAGATCTGCAGCACCTGCGTGGACTCGGCGGTCCCGGGCAGCCAGGACGCGGCGTCGTTGTCCTGAGCGTCGGTGAGCTTCATGGCGAGCGGCGCGGCGACGACCAGCACGACCACCCAGAAGACCAGCACGAGCCACTTGGCCCGCCGCCCGCAGACAAGGTGCGCGACGCCCTGCTTCATGTCATCCCCCTCAGCACAAGCGCCCCCTCAGGGGCGCGGGGAACTGCGCGGCAAGCCACACGAGTCCCGCACCCGGCAGACCACCGGGGTCCGATGCTCACAACCCCCACAGGGCATGGCAGTCTTAGGACATGGCCGCGCAGATCAACCCCAGCATCCTGTCCGCAGACTTCGCCCGCCTCGCGGACGAGGCGAAGGCCGTGGAAGGAGCCGACTGGCTCCACGTCGACGTCATGGACAACCATTTCGTCCCGAACCTCACGCTCGGCGTGCCGGTCGTAGAGTCGCTGGCCCGTGCGACGGACACCCCGCTGGACTGCCATCTGATGATCGAGGCCCCCGATCGGTGGGCGCCCCAGTACGTGGAAGCGGGGGCCGGTTCGGTCACCTTCCACGTCGAGGCCGCCGCAGCTCCGGTCCGGCTCGCCCGGGAGATCCGTGCCAAGGGCGCCCGCGCCTCCATGGCGCTGAAGCCCGCGACCCCCATCGAGCCGTACGAGGACCTGCTCCCCGAGCTCGACATGCTGCTGATCATGACGGTCGAACCGGGCTTCGGGGGACAGGCCTTCCTCGACATCATGCTTCCGAAGATTCGCCGCACCCGCGAGTTGATCAGCAAGCACGGACTGGAGCTCTGGCTCCAGGTCGACGGCGGAGTTTCGGCTTCCACCATCGAGCGCTGTGCCGACGCCGGGGCCGACGTCTTCGTGGCCGGATCGGCGGTCTACGGGGCAAACGACCCGGCAGAAGCGGTACGTGCACTACGCACCCAGGCCGATGCGGCGACGGCGAAGGCCTCCTGGGCCTGCAACCACTGAGCCACAGCAAAGTGAACGGCTCTCATCAGGGCTGATCAACCGCGCCACATCTGCAAGGATGAACGGCGAATCCAGAGTGTGAACAGCAGTGAGGAGATCGCCGTGTCGGGTATGTCGGCGGGCCGGTCAGCCATGCGGATGGGACCCGCTGAGCTGGTGCAGGCGGCGGCCATGGCCCGCCGCTTCTACCTCGAGGGCAAGTCCAAGATCCAGATCGCGGAGGAGTTCGGCGTCAGCCGCTTCAAGGTGGCCCGGGTCCTGGAGACCGCCCTCGAACGGGATCTCGTACGTATCGAGATCCGTGTGCCGGCCGAACTGGACGCCGAGCGCTCGGACGCGCTCCGCGCCCGCTACGGCCTCAGGCACGCCGTCGTGGTCGAGTCCCCGGCCGAGGCCGAGGAGACGCCCGACCCCGAGAACCTGGGAGAGGTGGCCGCCGACCTGCTCGGCGAACTGGTCAACGAGGGGGACGTGCTGGGCCTGGCCTGGGGCCGCTCCACCATCCACATGGCGGCGGCGCTCGACCGGCTGCCGCCGTGCACGGTGGTGCAGCTGACGGGCGTGTACGACGCCGGGACCGCCGAGCGCGGCTCGGTCGAGGCCGTGCGCCGCGCCGCCCAGGTGGCCGGCGGGGACGCCCACCCCATCTACGCGCCCATGTTGCTGCCGGACGCGGCCACGGCCGCGGCGCTGCGCAACCAGACGGGCATCGCCCGGGCCTTCGAGCACTTCGACAAGGTCACCGTCGCCTGTGTCTCCATCGGGTCCTGGGAGCCGGGCATCTCCACGGTGCACGACATGCTCAGCGACGAGGAGCGCGCGCACTACGCCTCCCTCGGTGTCGCCGCCGAGATGTCGGCGCACCTCTTCGACGCCGAGGGCCGCCGGGTCGGCCGGGACCTGGGCGAGCGGTGCATCACGGTCAAGGCCGACCAGCTCCGCCGGATCCCCGAGGTCGTCGCGATCGCGGGCGGGCAGCGCAAGGGGCCCGCGATCGACGCGGTGCTGCGGTCCGGGCTCGTCACCAGCCTGGTGACGGACACGTCGGCCGCCGACTATCTGATGACGGCCGGACCGGCGCCGAAGTCCGCGCTCAACAGGTCAGACCCGGACGGGGTCTGACGGGTGGCCGGCCAGGAGCACGGTGTGCACGACCCGGCGGGCCGGATCGTGGTCGTCCTGGACCTGGGCGGGGTCACGGACAAGGCGGGCCTCATGGACCGCTGCGCCCGTGACCTGGCCCTGCCCGACTGGTTCGGCCGCAACTGGGACGCCCTCGCCGACTGCCTGTCCGACCCCGCCCTCTGGCCCGAGGGGGCGGGGGAGCGGGGGCTCCTGATCGTCGTGCAGGGCTGGCGGACGTACGCCGAGAAGCGGCCCGAGGAGTGGCAGGTCGCCGAGGAGATCTTCGCCGAGGCGACGGACCGGGGCGCGGGGCTGTTCGTGACCCTCGGTCTTGGAGAATCCTCCGAGAGGCCCCCTGACCAGCCTGGATGATCCGCTGGGGGTGGTTCGGGCGGGTGGCATGGGAGAATGAAGTACGTGCTCTTTCCCCCTGGCCGGCCGGTCCGGGGGTCACCTCTGATCGACTGGGATGTGCAGCACGTGCGTTTCCTCAATGACATCCAGCCCGGGTACGACCTGACGTACGACGACGTCTTCATGGTGCCGAGCCGCTCCTCGGTGGGCTCGCGGCAGGCCGTCGACCTCAGCTCCCCGGACGGCACGGGCACCACCATCCCGCTCGTCGTCGCCAACATGACCGCCATCGCCGGCCGCCGCATGGCCGAGACCGTGGCCCGCCGCGGCGGCCTCGTGGTGATACCCCAGGACATCCCGAACGACGTCGTCACCGACGTCGTCTCCTGGGTGAAGAGCCGGCACCTGGTGCTGGACACCCCGATCATCCTGTCCCCGCACCAGACGGTCGCCGACGCGCTGGCCCTGCTGCCCAAGCGGGCGCACAACGCCGGTGTGGTCGTCGACGGCGACCACAAGCCGGTCGGCGTGGTCACCGACGCCGACCTGTCCGGCGTGGACCGCTTCACGCAGCTCGCCGAGGTCATGTCCCGGGACCTGCTGCTCATCGACGCGGACATGGACCCGGGCGAGGCCTTCGACACCCTCGACCACGCCAACCGCCGCTACGCCCCCGCGGTCAACGAGGACGGCACCCTCGCCGGCATCCTGACCCGCAAGGGCGCCCTGCGCGCCACGCTCTACACGCCGGCCACCGACGCCCAGGGACGCCTGCGCATCGCCGCCGCCGTCGGCATCAACGGCGACGTCGCGGGCAAGGCCCAGCAGCTGCTGGACGCGGGCGTCGACGCGCTCGTCATCGACACGGCGCACGGCCACCAGGAGTCGATGATCAGCGCCCTGAAGCTGGTGCGCGACCTGGACCCGCAGGTGCCGATCGTCGCGGGCAACGTGGTCGCCGCCGCGGGTGTGCGCGACCTGATCGAGGCGGGCGCGGACATCGTCAAGGTCGGTGTCGGCCCCGGCGCCATGTGCACCACGCGCATGATGACCGGCGTCGGCCGGCCGCAGTTCTCCGCCGTCCTGGAGTGCGCCGCCGAGGCGAAGAAGTACGGCAAGCACGTGTGGGCCGACGGCGGTGTCCGCCACCCCCGTGACGTGGCCATGGCCCTCGCGGCCGGTGCGTCCAACGTGATGGTCGGCTCCTGGTTCGCCGGCACCTACGAGTCCCCGGGCGACCTGCAGCACGACGCCCAGGGCCGCGCCTACAAGGAGTCCTTCGGCATGGCGTCCGCCCGTGCCGTGCGCAACCGCACCTCCGAGGAGTCGGCGTACGACCGCGCCCGCAAGGCGCTGTTCGAGGAGGGCATCTCCACCTCCCGGATGTTCCTCGACCCGGCCCGCCCGGGCGTCGAGGACCTGATCGACTCGATCATCGCGGGCGTCCGCTCCTCCTGCACCTACGCCGGTGCCGGCTCCCTGGAGGAGTTCGCCGAGAAGGCCATCGTCGGCATCCAGAGCGCCGCCGGCTACGCGGAGGGCAAGCCCCTGCACGCCAGCTGGAGCTGACGGCCCAACTCCCGCGCGTGAGGCCCCCGGTGAAAAACCGGGGGCCTCACCCGTGCGTGCGCCCTACCGTCGTACGACGTCGGCCTCGGGGTCGCCGACGACAACCCGCGCGCCGCCGCCCTCTACGCCCGGCTCGGCTGTCTGCCCCTGGTGGCGTACGTCGGCCGTCGGTCGTACGAGGACCGCGACGGCCTCACGCACGACTGCGTCGAGGAACTCACGAGCTGGTCTGAGCAAGCCTCGTGCAACAGACGAAAAGCGCCGTGCAACGAACACCCGCTCGATCCCGGGGAACGCAATGATCTTGCGGGTATGCGCAAGGTTGCTGCATTTCACCAGCAACGTCGATGCTCGTAGGCTGTCGCCTCGTACGTGGCGTGGCGGGGACTCCGCTCGGTGGGTCCCTGCTCAAGGGTGCCCGCGGTCCCCGCCGCCCTGACCGGCAGCGAAAAGGAGCCAGCGCGTGCTCGACCAAGGCGCACCCCCGCAGAACCCAGGCCCCACGGCGGCCTCCGCACCCCCCGGCGTCGGCGCGCGGCTCATGCGCCGCAAGCCGGTGGAACGCCTGGTCGCGGAGGGTGGCCAGGGCGAAGGTGGGTCACTGCGCCGCACCCTCGGGCTGTGGCAGCTGACCATGATCAGCATCGGCGCCACGCTCGGCACCGGCATCTTCGTCGTCCTCGGCGAGGCCGTCCCCAAGGCGGGCCCCGCCGTCACCCTCTCCTTCGTGATCGCCGGTCTCACCGCCCTGTTCTCGGCCCTGTCCTACGCCGAGCTGGCCGGCACCATCCCGGTCTCCGGCTCCTCGTACTCGTATGCGTACGCAACGATGGGCGAGCTGATCGCCTGGATATGCGGCTGGTGCCTGGTCCTGGAGTACGGCGTGTCGGTGGCCGCCGTCGCCGTCGGCTGGGGCGAGTACCTCAACGAACTGCTCGACGGCACCATCGGCGTCACCATCCCGGCCGCCCTGTCCGCCCCGCCCGGCGACGGCGGCGTGTTCAACCTGCCGGCGCTGATCGTCGTGCTGCTCGCGATGGCGTTCCTGCTGGGCGGCGCCCGCGAGTCCGCCCGAGCCAACACCGTCATGGTCGTCGTGAAGATCGCCGCGCTGGTGATGTTCTGCGCCATCGGCGTCCAGGGCTTCCGCTCCGGCAACTACGAGAACTTCATGCCGCTCGGCATGGCGGGCGTCAGCGCCGCCGGCGCCACGCTGTTCTTCTCCTACATCGGCTTCGACGCCGCCTCCACCGCCGGTGAGGAGGCCAAGAACGCCCAGCGCGACCTGCCCCGCGCGATCATGCTGTCGCTGGTCATCGTCACCGCGCTGTACGTCCTTGTCGCGGCTGTCGCGGTCGGCGCCAAGCCCTGGAAGAACTTCACCGACTCCGAGGCCGCCCTCGCCCAGATCATGCGCGAGGTCACCGGGCAGACCTTCTGGGGCACCCTGCTGGCGTTCTGCGCCGTCATCGCCATCGCGAGCGTGGTGCTGACCGTGCTGTACGGCCAGACCCGCATCCTGTTCGCCATGTCCCGCGACGGTCTCGTGCCGAAGGTGTTCGCCAAGGTCCACCCGAAGACCGGCGCCCCCCGCGCCAACACCCTGATCGTGTCGCTGTTCTGCGGTGTCCTGGCCGCCGCGATCCCGCTCGGGCAGCTCGCCGACGCCACCAGCATCGGCACCCTGTTCGCCTTCGCGCTCGTCAACGTGGCCGTCGTCGTGCTGCGCCGGACCAAGCCGGACATGCCGCGCACCTTCCGGGTACCGCTCTCGCCGGTCCTGCCCGCGCTGGGCTTCGCCTTCTGCATCTGGATGATGGGCAGCCTGTCGACCGTGACCTGGGTGGTCTTCGGTGTCTGGATGGCCGCCGGGCTCGTGTTCTACTTCCTGTACGGCTATCGCCGATCCCGACTCGCGCCATCCGAAAAGTGAACGACCCACTGTGCTGAACGATCTCGACGAACGCATCGTGCACGCCCTCGCCGAGGACGCCCGCCGCTCCTACGCCGACATCGGCTCAATCGTCGGCCTGTCCGCGCCCGCCGTGAAACGGCGCGTGGACCGGCTGCGGGCCACCGGAGCCATCACCGGCTTCACCGTACGCGTGGACCCGGGCGCCCTCGGCTGGGAGACCGAGGGGTTCGTCGAGATCTACTGCCGCGGGAACACCTCCCCGGAGACCATTCAGCGGGGCCTGGAGCGCTACCAGGAGGTCGTGGCCGCGTCCACCGTCACCGGGGACGCGGACGCGGTCGCGCAGGTCTTCGCCTCCGACATGCGGCACTTCGAACGGGTCCTGGAACGGATCGCCGGGGAGCCGTTCGTCGAGCGGACCAAGTCCGTGCTCGTGCTCTCGCCGCTGCTGCGGCGCTTCTCGTCCGGGTCGCCCACGTAACTCCGTGGCCCGCTCCACGAGACACCTCTAGCCTGGGTGTCATGACCTGGCGACATTGATCCACCAGCCGTGCCTCCCGAGGACCGCCTCGGACGCCGTACCTCCGGCGTCCGATCCGTCCTTCCGGGAAGGCCTCATGACACTCTCACCCGCGCGCGTGCCCGCCACCGGCGTCCGCCGTCTGACGCGCACGCTGTACGGCTACGCGTTCCTCGACGACTTCGTCCTGCTCTACCCGGTGTACGCGCTGCTCTTCGCCGACACCGGCATGTCGCTCTGGCAGATCTCCTCCCTGTTCGCCCTGTGGTCGATCACCTCGGTGGTGCTGGACGTTCCCTCCGGCGCCTGGGCCGACGCCATGTCGCGACGGAGGCTGCTGTGGATCGGCCCCCTGCTCACCGCCGCCGGCTTCGCGCTGTGGGTGACCGTCCCGTCGTACGGGGCCTTCGCGGCCGGGTTCGTCCTGTGGGGCGCGGGCGGGGCGCTCGGCTCCGGCGCGCTGGAAGCGCTGGTCTACGACGAGTTGGACCGGCTCGGTGCCGCCGACCGGTACGCGCGGGTCATGGGCCGGGCCCGGGCCGCGCGGCTGGTGGGTACGGTGGCATCCATCGGCCTGGCGGGGCCCGTTCTCGCCCGGGGCGGCTACCCGGCCGTCGGTGCCGCGAGTGTCCTGGCCTGTGTGCTGGCCGCCGCCACCGCGACCCGGTTCCCGGAGCACCGGGTACGGCCGGAGAGCACCGACGACAGCTGGGCGACGACCGTGCGGGCCGGGTTCGCCGAGGTCCGCGGGGACGGTGCGGTACGCGGCGCCGTGCTGCTGATCCCGGCCGTGGCCGCCGTGTGGGGCGCACTCGACGAGTACACCCCCCTGCTGATCCGGGAGATCGGCTTCGCCGAGGCCACGGTGCCCTACCTGGTCATGCTGATCTGGGCGGGCGTCACCGTCGGCAGCCTCCTCACCGGCCCGGCCGAGCGCCTCGGCCCGACCGGGCTCGCGGTGCTGCTCGCGGGCGCCGCCCTCGCCCTCGCGGTGGGAGCCCTGGCCCGCTCACTGACCGGAGTCGTCCTCCTGGGCCTCGCCTTCGCCGCGTTCCAGCTGGCCGAGGTACTCGCCGACGTCCGGCTCCAGCACCGTATCGACGACTCCCGCCGGGCCACGCTCACCTCCGTGGCGAGCCTGGGCACCGAGCTGGCCACGGTCGCCACGTTCGGCGTGTACGCGCTGCTCGGCACCGACATGCCGCACAGCACCGTCTTCGCCGTGCTCGCGCTTCCCTACCTGGTGACCGCTCTGGCCCTGGCTAGAGCTCGGGCTGCCACGGCACGACCGTGAAGTCACCCGTCCCCTTCCTCATCTTCTCGAAGGGGGCGGCACTCACGCACTTGGGCGGCTCGTTCCCCTCGCCGGGGCGGCCGGTCGAGGCCCAGCTGTAGCCCAGCCGGTCGTGGCGGCCGAGGTCGTGGACGGTGACGCCGACCCGCTTGCCCTCGGCGCCGGGCAGGTCGGACTCGGTGATGACGCCGGAGACGACGGCCACCTTGCCGCCGGTCAGCAGGCAGTCGACCTTCACCTCGGCCCGGGCCCCCTCGCCCTTCAGGTAGTGGCTGAACTCGAAGGTGCCGGTGGCCTTCATCGGGTCGGCCTTGTCCTTCGCGGCCAGATGCGCGTCGAACGAGAACGTGATGTCGTCCCCTGCCGAGCGGTACAGCTTGGCCGTGCCGGTGAGGGCCGCGGCCTCCCGTGGCGGCCGGGGTGCGTCCGACGCGGTCGTCCGCTGCCGGGGCGTGTCCGACGCGGTCGCGGCCGAGGCCACTCCGGCCGTGAGGAGCAGCGCGGAGCCGAGCACGACGATCTTCGTACGGCGCTTCATTGCGTTCCTTTCCGCAGGTCGAGTGGACATCCCTTACTCTCCCGGCCCGGCGGGGGCAGGACATCGCGCTCGGGGCGGGACCCGGCCTCCGCCGTGCGGCGGGGGAGGCCGCACGGAGCTGCGCTCCGAGGAGGAGCGCGGGTGCGACCCGAGGCGCACAACGAATCGCCGCCGGGCCCGCTGTGCACGCAACGAACCGTTCACCGGCGCGCAACGGCTCCTGCTTGTCCGCCCTGGTCAGCCGCCCGTACCGTCTACGTGGCCCCCAAAGGTCCCCCCGACCACCCTTCCGCCCGGTGAGGATCACGCATGCGCACCGCCCTGCTCCAGAGCTCCGGCCGACCCGGCTCCACCGTCGAGAACCTCAAGGTCCTCGACGAGGCCGCGGGCCGGGCCGCCGCCGCGGGCGCCGGGCTGCTGGTCACGTCCGAGCTGTTCCTGACGGGGTACGCGATCGGCGACGACATCGGCCGGCTCGCCGAGCCCGCCGACGGCGACTGCGCGGACGCCGTCGCCGAGATCGCGACGGGCCGCGGCCTGGCGATCGCCTACGGCTACCCCGAGCGGGCCGGCGAGGCCGTGTTCAACTCCGTCCAGCTGATCTCCGCCGACGGCACCCGCCTCGCCAACCACCGCAAGACGCACCTCTTCGGCTGCTTCGAGCGCGACCACTTCACCCCCGGGGACCTGCCGGTCGTCCAGGCCGAGATCGACGGCCTCCGGGTCGGCCTCCTGATCTGCTACGACGTGGAGTTCCCGGAGAACGTCCGCGCCCACGCCCTGGCCGGCACCGATCTGCTCGTCGTCCCCACCGCGCAGATGCACCCGTTCCAGTTCGTCGCCGAGTCGATGATCCCGGTGCGCGCCTTCGAGAACCAGATGTACGTCGCGTACGTCAACCGGGTCGGCCGGGAGGGCGAGTTCGAGTTCGTGGGGCTGTCCACGCTCGCCGGGCCCGACGGGGTCGCCCGGACCCGGGCGGGACGCGGGGAGGAACTCGTGTTCGCCGACGTCGACCCGGCCTTCCTCGCCGCGTCGCGCGAGAACAACCCGTATCTGCGGGACCGGCGGCCCGGCCTGTACGGCTCGCTCGTCTGAAAACCCCCTGAACCAGCCTTCGTATCTGTGCAAGGAGTCCGTACCCCATGACGTCCACCGTGCCCAACGCCGTCGAGCACGCTGACGCGCAGCAGCCGCCGATCACCATGTTCGGCCCGGACTTCCCGTACGCCTACGACGACTTCCTCGCCCACCCGGCGGGACTCGGGCAGATACCCGCGACCGAGCACGGCACGGAGGTCGCGGTCATCGGCGGCGGCCTGTCCGGCATCGTCGCCGCGTACGAGCTGATGAAGATGGGCCTCAAGCCGGTCGTGTACGAGGCCGACCAGATCGGAGGCCGGCTGCGCACGGTGGGCTTCGACGGGTGCGACGAGTCCCTCACCGCCGAGATGGGCGCGATGCGCTTCCCGCCGTCCTCCACGGCCCTGCAGCACTACATCGACCTGGTCGGCCTTCAGACGCGGCCGTTCCCCAACCCGCTGTCGGAGGCGACCCCCTCGACCGTCGTCGACCTCAAGGGCGAGTCGCACTACGCCGAGACGATCGCCGACCTGCCCCAGGTCTACCGGGACGTCGCCGAGGCGTGGAACCGCTGCCTGGAGGAGGGCGCCGACTTCTCCGACATGAACCGCGCCCTGCGCGAGCGGGACGTGCCGCGTATTCGCGAGATCTGGTCCCGGCTCGTCGAGAAGCTGGACAACCAGACCTTCTACGGCTTCCTCTGCGACTCCGAGGCGTTCAAGTCCTTCCGGCACCGCGAGATCTTCGGCCAGGTCGGCTTCGGCACGGGCGGCTGGGACACCGACTTCCCCAACTCCATCCTGGAGATCCTGCGCGTCGTCTACACCGAGGCCGACGACCACCACCGCGGCATCGTCGGCGGCTCCCAGCAGCTGCCGCTGCGCCTGTGGGAGCGCGAGCCGCAGAAGATCGTCCACTGGCCGCTCGGGACCTCGCTCGCGACCCTGCACGAGGGCGGGGAGCCCCGCCCCGCCGTGACCCGGCTGCACCGCACCGCCGGCAACCGCATCACGGTGACCGACGCCCGCGGCGACATCCGCACCTTCCAGGCGGCCATCTTCACCGCCCAGTCCTGGATGCTGCTGTCGAAGATCGCCTGCGACGACTCGCTCTTCCCGATCGACCACTGGACCGCGATCGAGCGCACCCACTACATGGAGTCCTCGAAGCTCTTCGTGCCGGTCGACCGCCCGTTCTGGCTCGACAAGGACGAGGAGACGGGCCGGGACGTCATGTCGATGACGCTCACCGACCGTATGACGCGCGGTACTTACCTGCTCGACGACGGCCCGGACAAGCCAGCCGTCATCTGCCTCTCCTACACCTGGTGCGACGACAGCCTGAAGTGGCTGCCGCTGTCCGCGAACGAGCGGATGGAGGTCATGCTGAAGTCGCTGGGCGAGATCTATCCCAAGGTCGACATCCGCAAGCACGTCATCGGCAATCCGGTGACGGTCTCCTGGGAGAACGAGCCCTACTTCATGGGCGCGTTCAAGGCCAACCTGCCCGGCCATTACCGCTACCAGCGGCGCCTGTTCACGCACTTCATGCAGGACCGGCTGCCCGAGGACAAGCGCGGCATCTTCCTCGCCGGCGACGACATCTCCTGGACCGCCGGCTGGGCCGAGGGCGCCATCCAGACCGCCCTCAACGCGGTCTGGGGCGTCATGCACCACCTGGGCGGCACGACCGACCCGACCAACCCGGGCCCCGGCGACGTCTACGACGAGATCGCCCCCGTCGAGCTGCCGGAAGACTGACGCCGCGGCGGGTCCGCCAGGGGCGTGAGCAGCATGCGCCCCGCGAAACCCACCGCCGTGTCCAGGCGCTCGGTGAACTCAACCGCGACATCGGGGAGTTCACGCAGGACCCACAGGGCCCGGGCCGCCGTCCACGCGGCGTCCCGGGCGCGGTCAAGGCTCCAGGAGCCGAGCAGGTGGGTCAGCGGGTCGGCGATCCGCAGGAGGTCGGGTCCCGGCATCAGATCGTCGCGGATGCGCTCCTCCAGCGAGACGAGGAGATCGCCCACCATGTCGAACTCGTCCTCCAGATCGACGGGTGCGCAGCCGAGCGTACGGCAGGTGTCCACGACGGCCAGCGCGAGATCGTGTCCGATGTGCGCGTTGATGCCCGCCAGCGCGAACTGCAACGGCCGTACCCCGGGGTGGCGGCGGAACTGGAACAGAGGCCGCCAGCAGGCGGGCGGGCGCCGCTCGTCCGCCGCCGACTCGACGGCCGCCAGGTACCGCTGCGCGAACCGTACGTCCAGCGTGATCGCGGCGTGGGCGTCCGTGAACCGGCCGGCGTCGACGTACCGGTCCACCGCCTCCGTCACGGCGAGGTAGACACGGTTGAAGACCGCCACCCCGTCCCGTGGGTGCAGGGCCGCGTCGAGGGCGCGCATCCGGGAGATGACGGCGTCGACCGGAGTGTCCACGGCTGGGGGGAGTTGTTCGCATCGCGGCATGCGGGCAGAGTCGCAGCTCTAGGCTGGCGGAAGTACCGGCGGGCCCGGCGCTTCCCCGAAACGGGGGAACACCGCCCGTCGCAGGGGGAGGGGGAGCAGCACCGTGGCAGGCTCGCGTGCCCAGCGCCTGGCCGCCCGCAGGGCCGTGCGCGGGCGCGCCGCCCGGCGCGGCGCGATGGTCGCGGCGACCTCGCTCGTCGTCGTGACCGGCGCCGTCGCGGGTGTCCTCTCCGCGTTCGACGACAGGCGGCCCTCGGACGGGGCCGCGCCCCCCGAGGTCTCGGCGTCGCCGCGCCTGGCACCCCTGCCGGCCGTGCCGTCGCCCTCCGCGCCCGCCACCGCCGAGTCCGCGCCCCCTTCGCCGTCTCCGTCCGTCCGCCGGACGCAGAGCCCCGCGCCGCCGAGGACCGAGAGGAAGCGGGAGCGCACCACCAGCGTGGGCGGACGCCTCTACCGCCACCCCGATTCCCAGGTGCTCGAATGGGTCCGCTCCCACTCCGGCGACCCCCGGCACGCGGTCATCGCGTCCCGTATCGCCGAGCAGCCCGCGGCCGTCTGGTTCGCCGACTACGACCCGCAGGCCGTCACCGCCCGGGTCGCCGCGGTGACGTCGGGCGGGGCCGCGCTGGGCCGGGTGCCCGTCGTCGTGCCGTACGCGATCCCCGGCCGGGACTGCGGGGGCCACTCCCAGGGCGGGGCGCCCGGCCTGGACGCCTACGACGCCTGGATCGACCGTTTCGCGGCGGGGCTGGGCTCCGGTGAGGTCATCGTCGTCCTGGAGCCGGACTCGGTCGCCCAGGCCGAGTGCCTCTCCGCCGCCGCACGCGCGGACCGCTTCGCCTCGCTGGCCCGGGCCGGCCGCGTGCTGAAGGCCGCCAACCCCCGGGCCCGTGTGTACTTCGACGCGGGGCACTCGGGCTGGAACGCGCCCGCCCGGCAGGCGGTGTGGCTGCGACAGGCCGGTGCCGCCTCGCCCGAGTCGTCCGACGGCATCTTCAGCAACGTCTCCAACTTCCACACCACCGCCGACGAGGTCGCCTACGACCGGCGGGTCCTCGACGCACTCGGCGGCCCGGCGGATCTCGGCGCGGTCATCGACACCAGCCGCAACGGCAACGGCGCCCCGCCCGACGGCGAGTGGTGCGACCCGGCGGGCCGGAGGCTCGGCCGGGCCCCGACGCTGAACACCGGCGCATCGCGGATCGACGCCTACCTGTGGGTGAAGCTGCCGGGGGAGTCGGACGGCTGCAAGGGCAGGCCGGGGACGTTCACGGCCTCCTACGCCTACGACTTGGCGTCGTCCGACTCGGCGTCGTCGTAGGAGGAGGTGCCCTCGTCCAGCAGCGGCGCCTGCGTCTTCAAGTGGGCCGGGGCGAAGGCCCGCAGGGCGTGGTAGCCGGTGATGACGACGATCGTCCCGAGCGCGATGCCGCTCAGCGAGAACGTGTCGGAGAACTTCAGGGAGACGTTGCCGACGCCGATGATGATGCCCGCCGCCGCCGGGACCAGGTTCAGCGGATTGCGCAGATCCACCTTCGCGTTGATCCAGATCTGCGCGCCCAGCAGGCCGATCATGCCGTACAGGATGACGGTGATGCCGCCGAGCACCCCGCCCGGGATCGCCGCCACGACCGCGCCGAACTTCGGGCAGACGCCGAACAGCAGGGCGAAGCCCGCGGCGGCCCAGTACGCGGCCGTCGAGTACACGCGGGTCGCGGCCATCACGCCGATGTTCTCGGAGTACGTGGTGTTGGGCGGGCCGCCGACCGCGGTGGACAGCATCGAGCCGACGCCGTCGGCCGCGATCGCCGTGCCGAGCTTGTCGTCCAGCGAGTCACCGGTCATCTCGCCGACCGCCTTCACGTGCCCGGCGTTCTCGGCGACCAGAGCGATGACGACCGGGAGGGCGACGAGGATCGCCGACCACTCGAAGGACGGGGCGTGCAGGCCGGGCAGTCCGATCCAGTCGGCCTTGTCCACGCCGGACAGGTCCAGACGCCAGTGGTCGGTCAGCCTGCCGCCGGCGTCCACCGAGTGGATCTTGCCGAAGACCAGGTCGAACACCCAGGAGATGCCGTACCCGAAGACCAGTCCCAGGAAGATCGCGATCCGGGACCAGAAACCCCGCAGACAGACCACCGCAAGACCGGTGAACAGCATCACCAGCAGGGCCGTCCACTGGTCCTGCGGCCAGTACGTCGAGGCCGTCACCGGCGCCAGGTTGAAGCCGATCAGCATCACCACCGCGCCGGTCACGATCGGCGGCATCGTGGCGTGGATGATCCGCGCCCCGAACCGCCGCACGGCGAGCCCCACCAGGAACAGCGCGCCCCCGACGACGAACACCGCTCCCGTGACGGTCGCGCTGCTGCCTCCTTGCGCCCGGATGACCGCCGCCACGCCGACGAAGGAGAGCGAGCAGCCCAGGTAGCTGGGCACGCTGCCGCGGGTGGCCAGCAGGAACACGACGGTCGCGACGCCCGACATCATGATCGCGAGATTCGGGTCCAGGCCCATCAGGACCGGCGCCACGAAGGACGCACCGAACATCGCCACGACGTGCTGGGCGCCCAGTCCGGCCGTGCGGGGCCAGGAGAGCCGCTCGTCGGGTCGGACCACGGCGCCGGGCGCCGGGATCTTTCCGTCGCCGTGCAGTTTCCAGCGGACGCCGAGATCCATGGTGCGGTTTCGCTTTCGTCGTGCGTGCGAGTGTCCGGACCATTGTCGGGGTGCGCCCACCGTGCTGATGACCGGGTCGGGTGTCCGTTCAGGGTCGCGGGTCGGGGACCGCCGCGTCCGTCCGGCCGATCTTCGTCCGCTCACCGGGCCGCAGCACACCCGCGAACGCCACCAGGCCGCACGACAGCGCCGTCACCAGGCAGAACGACACCATCAGGCTCGTGGCCTGCGCCAGCAAGCCGATCGCACTCGGCGCGATCAGCCCCGAGGTGTACGTGATGGTCGCGACGCCCGCGATGGCCAGGCTCGGGTTGGAGCCGCTGCGGCCGGCGGCGGCGAAGCACAGCGGCACGACGACGGCGATGCCCAGCCCCATCAGCGCGAACCCGCTCATCGCCACCGCGGGATGGTCGGAGATCACGATCAGCAGCCCACCCAGGACGGCGAACACCCCGCTCGCCCGCACCGTCCGCACGGCGCCGAAGCGGTCCACGACCTTGTCACCGGCGAGCCGGGCGAGGGCCATGGTGAGCGTGAAGCCCGTGGTACACGCCGCCGCGAGACCGGCCGAGGTCTCGAGCTGCTCACGCAGATAGACGGCCGACCAGTCCAGGCTCGCTCCCTCGGCGAACACCGCGCAGAACCCGATCGCGCCGATGAGCAGCGCCGACCGGGGCGGCAGCGCGAACCGCGGCGGCGGCTCCTCGTCCTCGGCGGGCTGCAGGTCGAGCACCCACTGGCAGGACAGCACCCCGACGACGGTGAGGACCGCGGCGGCCAGGGCGTGGTGCAGCCGGGCGTCCGAGCCGAGGTGCGCGGCGAGCGTGCCGGCCGCCGAGCCGATCAGGGCGCCCACGCTCCACATTCCGTGCAGTCCGGACATGATCGACCGTCCGAGGCGGTTCTCGACCTCGACCCCCAGCGCGTTCATCGCCACGTCGGTCATGCCGGCCGTCGCGCCGTACGTGAACAGGGCCAGACAGAGCGTCAGCAGGTTCGGCGCGAGGGACGGCAGGACCAGCGACAGTGTCCACAGGGCGATCAGTCCGCGCAGCGCGTTCCGGGTGCCGAAACGGTGGATGATGCCGCCGGCGAGCGGCATCGCCACGGACGCGCCGAGCGCGGGGAAGGCGAGCGCGATCCCCAACTGGCCGGCGCTCACGCCCGCGTGGTCCTGGATCCACGGCACCCGGGTCGCGAACGAGCCGGTCACGGCGCCGTGCACGGCGAAGACGGCGGCCACGGCGTACCGGGACCGCTTCACCTCGCGTTGTTCGTCGACCACGTTGCCCATTCTGCGGTCCCCCTCCGGGTCTCTGCCGTGTTCCGTGACCGGTGCGGGCGTAAACTATCAGGAACCCTGCCTGATAATAAGATGGCTTTCCGCTGACCACGGTCGACGGCGCCGTCGATCTGGGAGGATCCGCGCATGCCCGCATCCCCGAGCACCGCCCGGGCCATCAACGACCGGCTCGCCCTGCGCCTGCTCCAGCAGGAAGGCCCGTTGACGGCAGGGCAGTTGAAACAGCTGACCGGTCTGTCCCGGCCGACCGTCGCCGACCTCGTCGAACGCCTCACCGCCGCCGGGCTGATCGCGGTGGTCGGCGAGGCGGGGGAGCAGCGGCGCGGCCCCAACGCGAAGGTCTACGGCATCGTCGCCGACCGGGCGCACCTGGCCGCCCTCGACGTCCGCACCGAGGGCGTCGCCGTGGCCGTCGCCGACCTGGTGGGGCGCGTGCTGGCCGAGGCGTCGGTGCCCATCGGGGACGACACGGGCACGGGTCCCGCCGTGGAGCAGGCGGTCACGCTGGTCGAGCGCGTGGCGAAGGAGGCCGGTGCCGGCCGCTTGCACACCGTGGGGATCGGTGCGCCCGGCCTGATCGACCCGTCCAGCGGCGAACTCCGTGACTCCACCGGACTGCCGGAGTGGCACCGCCGGCTCGTCGCCACCCTTCAGGAGCGGCTGCCCGAGGCCCGCGTCAGCGTCGAGAACGAGACCAACCTCGCGGCGCTGGCCGAGCAGCGCGACGGGGCGGCCCGGGATCGGGACACCTTCGTCCTGCTGTGGCTCGGCCACGCACCGGGAGCGGCCGTGGTCCTCGACGGCGCCCTCCGGCGCGGCGCCTCCGGCGGCACCGGGGAGATCGGCTTCCTGCCGGTCCCGGGCACGAGCGCGCTGCCGTCGGCCACGGACTGCGAGGGCGGCTTCCACTCGCTGGCCTCCTCGGCGGCGGTCGTGTCCCTGGCGGCCGAGTGCGGGATGCCGGCGGCGCCGGGGGAGCGGACGTCCGCGGTGGGGGTGGTACGGGCGGCCGTCGCCGTGGTGCGGGCGGCGGCGGACGGGGGGCCGGGGGAGGAGCCGACCGCGAACGACGCGGAGGGGGCGATGCGGCCGAGCGGAACCGGGAGTCCCACGCTGACGCCGGTAGGGGACGAGCCCACACCCGCGAGCTCGGTGCCGCTGTTGCCGGGTGGGGCCGGGTCCGCGCCTGGGGGTTCGGTGCCGCTGTTGCCGGGTGGGGCCGGGTCCGCGCCTGGGGGTTCGGTGCCGCTGTTGCCGGGTGGGGCCGGGGCCACGCCCGGGAGTTGGGCGCCGCTGCTGCCGGGAGGCGCAGCGCAGGGCGACCGCCGCCGTGGCGCGCCCGTGCCCGGGGCGGAATCCCGCACCCCCGAAGCCGAGGCGCCCCAGCCCACGGTCCCCGCCCCCGCCGCCCGCTTTCTGGACGCCCTCGCCGATCGTCTCGCCGTCGGGGTCGCCTCCGTCGTGGCGATCCTGGACCCCGGGTGCGTGGTGCTCGGCGGTGAGGTCGGTCAGGCCGGCGGCGAGGAGCTCGCCTCACGGGTGCGCGACCGCATCGCCCGGATGACGCCCCTGCCCACGGAGGTACGGGCGACGACCCTCGGCGGGGGCGCGGTCCTGCGCGGCGCACTGCTGACGGCCCGGGACCGCGCACAGGAGGAACTGTTCACGCCCGGAGAGCCCCCACCCCAGCCCTCCCCGGGCTGGTAGGCCGTCAGGTCAGGTACCGTCCGCCCTCCGCCGTTCGTCCTCCGTCCTCCTCCCTCAGACTCCGGACCGCCCGCTCCCCGCCTGGACCCGGCCGCCTCCGAACCGCCTTTCCAGGTGCTCCTCGAACGACCCCTTGCCCACCGCCCGTCGCGGCGCCAGATGGCCCCCGCTGCGGAAGCCCCGGTACGCCGCTCCCCGCAGCGGCACGTTCACCACCGCTCGCCGGCGGCCCGACGCCTTCAGATACGCACGGGCGAGGGACTCCAGCGGCCGTACCTCCGGCCCGCCCATGTCCTCGACCCGCCCCGCCGGCGCGGCCGTCGCCAGCTCGACCAGCCGGTCCGCGACCTCGGCCACCTCCACCGGCTGGTCCCGCACGCCCGCCGGCAGGAACATCACCGGCAGCTTCGACAGCCCCTGGAACATCATGATCAGCAGATCGTGGAACTGCGTCGCCCGCAGCACGGTCCAGCCGATCCCCGACTCCTCGACCAGCCTCTCCACCGCGAGCTTGCTCCGGTAGTACGGGAACGGCACCTCGTCGACACCCACGATCGAGATGTAGACAAGATGACGCACGCCCGCACCGCGCGCCGCCCTGACCAGGTTCTGAGCCGCTTGCTCGTCCCCCTTCTGTGCCGACGCGCAGTGCACGATCGTGTCCACACCGGCGACGGCCGCGTCCAGCGCGGCTCCGCCCGCCCGCAGATCCACCGCGTACGGCTCGCTGTGCCGGCTGAGCACCCGCACCTCGTGCCCGCCCGCGCGCAACCGCTCGGCGACGAGCCGCCCCAGCGTTCCGGTGCCGCCGGTCACCAGGATCGTGGTCATGTTGTTCAGCCCCTTCGGACGCCGGGCGCTCCCGGGTGGAGCGCCCCTCGCCAACTGAGACCGAACAGCCCCCGCCGAATGTGACAGGCGCGCCCCGCGGTCCTACGGCCGGGTGAGCTGACGCCGTGCGAACGCCAGCTTCTCCGGGTTGACCACGGCCCGCACACCCGTGACCAGCCCGTCGCGCACCTCGACCACCGACAGTCCGACGAGCGTGTCGCCCGCCCAGCTCGCCAGCCCCAGCCCCCCGTTGACCTCGGTCGGCACGAAGTCCAGGCCCCGCGCGAACTTCGGCCCGCCGCCCGCCAGGAAGCGGGCGATGTCGGGCCCGCCCTCGATGGGCCACCGCGCCGCGGTGACCTTGCCGCCACCGTCGCTCCACCAGGTCGCGTCGGCCGCGAGCAACTTCTCCAGCCCGGCCAGGTCCCCGTCACGGGCCGCCGTGATGAACGACGTGACCAGCTCCTCCTGCCGCTCGGAGACGGGCTCGAACCGGGCCTGCGGTTCGCCCACCCGCCGCACGGCACGCCGGTACAGCTGACGGCAGTTGGCCTCGCTCAGGTCCAGCACCCCGGCGATCTCCCGGTGCCCGTAGCCGAACGCCTCCCGCAGCACGTACACGGCCCGCTCGGTCGGCGTCAGCCGCTCCAGCAGCACCAGCATCGCCATCGACACGGCGTCCCGCTGCTCCGCGGACTCCAGCGGTCCGAGCGTGCCGTCCGAGGTGACCACGGGCTCGGGCAGCCAGGTCCCGACGTACCGCTCGCGCCGGGCCCGCGCGGAGGTGAGCCGGTTCAGGCAGAGGTTGGTGACGACCTTGGCCAGCCAGGCCGCCGGGTGCTCGATCCCCGCCCGGTCGGCGCCGCAGTAGCGCAGGTAGGCGTCCTGGACCGCATCCTCGGCCTCCTCGGCGGAGCCCAGCAGCCGGTAGGCGAGCGAGAACAGCCTGGGCCGGTGGACTTCGAACTCCTCGGCGGTGGTCGTGGTCATACGACTCACCCTGCCAGAGGGCGGCCCGCCCGGCGTCGGGAACCCCGAGCCGGGGGCCCGGGTGGGAAGGCCCGACGGCGGGCAAGGGCCGTCGTCACCGCCGCCGGGCCGGTCAGTGGGGGGTGAGCCGACCCTGACCCTAGAAAGGACTAGACCACATCGTCAATAGGTATGTACCAATGTTCGCCTTCCAAGACGTCGCGTCCCTGCGGAAGTTGGGGTCTCGGTCGCGCTCAGGAAGGGGCGGGACACGGTCTGTGAGGCAGCCCACACACTCTGCCCCTATGCATGTCGATCAGGCGTGGCACACTGGCCGTGTACCAGTAGCAGCGCACTCCGGGGTCGGTGAAAGTCCGAACCGGCGGTTACAGTCCGCGACCCGGTCGCCTCCAGCGGCCGGTTGACCAGGTGAAATTCCTGGACCGACGGTTAAAGTCCGGATGGGAGGCAGTGCGCGGCGAGCGGGCATTCGTGCGCGCCGCCCGAGAAGTCCGTCCTTGTGACGGACTCCGTCCGGCGTCGCCCCCGGTGTCCCTGCTCGTATCTTCTGTCGTCATCGACAGCCCCGGAGTCCGTGCCCGAAGAGGCAGGAGGACCCGGGAAGTGTTCACCGGAATCGTCGAAGAGCTGGGCGAGGTCACCGCCGTCGAGACCCTCGACGACGCCTGTCGCTTCCGCCTGCGCGGACCGGTCGTCACCCAAGGCGCCAAGCACGGCGACTCGATCGCCGTGAACGGCGTGTGCCTCACGGTCGTGGAGCACGAGGGCGACGAATTCACGGCCGACGTCATGGCCGAGACCCTGAACCGCTCCAGCCTCGGTGTCCTGAAGGCCGGTTCCCGGGTCAACCTCGAACGCCCCATGGCCGTCGGCGAACGCCTCGGCGGGCACATCGTGCAGGGCCACGTCGACGGCACCGGCGAGATCCTGGAGCGCAAGCCCTCGGAGAACTGGGAGATCGTGAAGATCTCCCTCCCCGCGGACCTCACCCGCTACGTGGTCGAAAAGGGCTCCATCACGGTCGACGGCATCAGCCTCACCGTCGTCGACGCCGGCCCCGACCACTTCACCGTGAGCCTCATCCCCACCACCCTCGACCTGACCACGCTCGGCCACAAGCAGCCCGGCGACCCGGTCAACCTCGAAGTGGACGTCATCGCCAAGTACGTCGAGCGGATGCTGGGCGACCGTGCGCAGGGGGCCGGCCGGTGAACACGCTGAACTCCGAGGCGTTCGTCCTCTTCGGCCAGCACATCCTCTGGTCCGACATGGTCGGCAACCTCTTCGGCCTGGCAGCCCTGGCCCTCGGCTGGCGGCGCTCCATCTGGACCTGGCCCGTGCAGTTCCTGGCCGGCCTCATCCTCTTCGGCGCCTTCTACGGCCACCTCACCGGCAGCGCGGGCAAGCAGGCGGTCGTCATGGTCGTCGCCCTGTACGGCTGGTGGCAGTGGCAGCGCGGCAAGGGCCAGGGAGAAGACGGCCACATCGCCGTACGGTTCGCCACCTGGCGCGAGCGCGCAGCCATGGCCGCGGCGGCCGCCGCCGGCACGGTCGCCGTTGCGCTGCTGTTCAAGGCGTACCCGACCCTGTCCTGGGACCCCTGGCCCGACGCCTACATCTTCGTCGGCACCGTCGTCGCGATGTACGCCCAGGCCCGCGGCATGGTCGAGTTCTGGTTCGCCTGGCTCCTCGTCGACGTCGTCGGCGTCCCCCTGAACTTCGCCAACGGCTACGCCTTCTCCGGTTTCGTCTACGTCATCTACGGCGCGCTCGTCCTGTGGGGCCTGCGCGACTGGTGGCTGCGCTCGCGTCAGGCCGCGCGGCCCACCCTGGAAGGAGCGCCGGCATGAGCGCCACAACCGCCCTGTACAGCACCGACGATGTCGAGACCTTCGCGCTCGACCCCGTCGAGCAGGCCATCGCCGACATCGCGGCCGGCCGCCCCGTCGTGGTCGTCGACGACGAGGACCGGGAGAACGAGGGCGACCTCGTCATCGCCGCCGAGAAGGCCACCCCCGAGATCGTCGCCTTCATGATGAGCGAGTGCCGCGGCCTGATCTGCGCCCCCATGGAAGGCGACGAACTGGACCGGCTGCGGCTGCCGCAGATGGTCGAGGACAACACCGAGTCGATGAAGACCGCCTTCACGGTCTCCGTCGACGCCTCCGCCGCGCACGGCGTGAGCACCGGCATCTCCGCCTCCGACCGCGCCACCACCCTCCGGCTGCTCGCCGACGGCGTGTCCGGGCCCGACGACTTCGTCCGCCCCGGCCACATCTTCCCGCTGCGCGCCCGGCCCGGCGGCGTCCTCACCCGCAACGGCCACACCGAGGCCGCCGTCGACCTCGCCCGGCTCGCGGGTCTGCGCCCGGCCGGCGCGATCGTCGAGATCGCCGGCGAGGACGGCACCATGCTGCGCCTGCCCGAGCTGATCCCCTTCGCCCGCAAGCACGGCCTGACGATCATCTCCATCGAGGACCTGATCGCCTACCGCCGCAGCAGCGAGCCCACCGTCCGCCGGGAGGCCACCACCCGGCTGCCCACCGCCCACGGCACCTTCACGGCCTACGGCTACCGCTCCACCGTCGACGGCGTCGAGCACGTCGCCCTGGTGCACGGCGAGATCGGCGACGGCCAGGACGTCCTCGTGCGCGTCCACTCCGAATGCCTCACCGGCGACGTCTTCGGCTCGGCCCGCTGCGACTGCGGCCCCCAGCTCGACGCCTCCCTCGCCCGCATCCAGGAGGAGGGCCGCGGCGTCGTGGTGTACCTGCGCGGACACGAGGGCCGCGGCATCGGCCTGATGTCCAAGCTGCGCGCCTACGAACTCCAGGAACGCGGCCGCGACACCCTCGACGCCAACCTCGAACTCGGCCTGCCCGCCGACGCCCGCGACTACGCGGCCGGCGCGCAGATCCTCGCCGACCTCGGCGTGCGCGGCGTCCGGCTGCTGACCAACAACCCCGACAAGACCGACGCGCTCGTCCGCCACGGCATCGCGGTCAGGGCCCGTGTGCCGATGCCCGTGAACGCCGGCGAGCACAACCTCCGCTACCTGCGCACCAAGCGGGACCGGATGGGCCACGACCTGCCCTGGCTGGACACGACCACCGTGCCGGCCTGCGGCAACCAGTAAGAGAGCACAGAGGAGAGACGTGAGCGGCAAGGGTGCACCGGAACTGTCCGTACGCAATGTGGGTGACCTCCGGGTCGCCGTCATCGCGGCACAGTGGCACGAGAAGGTGATGAACGGTCTGGTCGACGGCGCCCTGCGCGCCCTGCACGACCTGGGCATCGACGAGCCGACCCTGCTCAGGGTCCCCGGCAGCTGGGAGCTCCCGGTCGTCGCCAAGGTCCTCGCGGGCCGCGGCTACGACGCGATCGTCGCCCTCGGCGTCGTCATCCGCGGCGGAACCCCCCACTTCGAGTACGTGTGCCAGGGCGTGACCCAGGGCCTGACCCAGGTCTCCGTCGACACCGGTGTCCCCGTCGGCTTCGGCGTGCTGACCTGCGACACCGAGGAACAGGCCCTGGACCGTGCCGGAATCGAGGGCTCCAACGAGGACAAGGGGCACGAGGCGGTGACGGCGGCGGTGGCGACCGCGGCCACCCTCCGCTCAGTATCCGAACCCTGGCACTGACGAAAGGCACATGTGGCATAGGCTGAGCGTCACCATGTCCAAGAAGACGTTCGAGGAGCTCTTCACCGAGCTCCAGCACAAGGCCGCCCAGGGCGACCCCGCCACTTCCCGCACCGCAGAACTGGTCGGCAAGGGCGTCCACGCCATCGGCAAGAAGGTCGTCGAAGAGGCCGCCGAGGTGTGGATGGCCGCCGAGTACGAGGGCAAGGAAGCCGCCGCCGAGGAGATCTCGCAGCTGCTGTACCACGTCCAGGTGATGATGGTCGCCCGCGGCATCTCCCTCGACGACGTCTACGCCCACCTCTGAGCCGCATCCCCGTTCCCGTCAGACACCACGCAAAGGAAGCCGACCTCATGCTGCGCATCGCCGTCCCCAACAAGGGTTCCCTGTCCGGCCCTGCGGCGGAGATGCTGCATGAGGCCGGCTACCAGCAGCGCCGCGAGTCCAAGGAACTGCGGATCGTCGACCCGGTGAACGAGGTCGAGTTCTTCTACCTCCGCCCCCGCGACATCGCGATCTACGTCGCCTCCGGGCAGCTCGACATCGGCCTCACCGGCCGGGACCTGCTCATCGACTCCGGCGCCGAAGCCGAGGAGATCCTCGCCCTCGGCTTCGCCCGCTCCACCTTCCGCTACGCCACCAAGCCCGGCACGATCAGCGGCCTGGCGGACCTGACCGGCAAGACGATCGCGACCTCCTACGAGGGCATCGTCGCGGCGCACCTCGCCGAGCACGGCATCGACGCCTCCGTCGTCCACCTCGACGGCGCCGTCGAGACCGCCATCCAGCTCGGCGTCGCCCAGGTCATCGCCGACGTCGTCGAGACCGGCACCTCGCTGCGCAACGCGGGCCTGGAGGTCGCCGGCGAGCCGATCATGCAGTCCGAGGCCGTCGTGATCCGCCGCACCGGCGCGGACCCCGACGACCCCAAGGTGCAGCAGTTCCTGCGCCGCCTCCAGGGCGTCCTGGTCGCCAGGACGTACGTGATGATGGACTACGACTGCCGCGTCGAGCAGCTGGAGAAGGCCGTCGCCCTCACGCCCGGCCTGGAGTCCCCGACCGTCTCCCCGCTGCACAACGAGGGCTGGGTCGCCGTCCGCGCGATGGTCCCGGCCAAGGAAGCCCAGCGGATCATGGACGACCTGTACGACATCGGCGCCCGGGCCATCCTGACCACGGCCATTCACGCCTGCCGTCTCTGAGGGGCGTACGCGAGATGTCCGACCTGCCCACCCTGCCCGTCACGTTCCGGCCGGGCAGCACCCGCGTGGTGCTGCTCACCGCGGCCGTCGCCATCTTCGTGGTGATCACGGCGGTCGCGATGCTGCTGAAGCAGCTCAGCCCCGCCGAGCGCGTGAGCTTCGTCTTCACGGCGCTCCTGCTGGACGCCGTGCTGCTCCTGCTGGCGCGACCCAAGGTCGTCGTCGACGAGGAGGGCGTCACTGTCGTCAATCTCACGAACAAGCGCCGTCTGGAGTGGGCGGAGATCCTCCAGGTGACCCTCCGGCCCGGCGACCCCTGGGTGTTCCTCAACCTCAGCGACGGCACCAGCCTGCCTGCTCTGGGCATCCAGCCGGGCCTCGCCAGGCAGCGCGCGATCGCCGATGCCCGGGCCCTGCGGGCGCTCGCCGAGGCCCGTTCCACAGCGGACCCCGAGCGGCGTCAGGGCTGACTCGGAGAGATCCTCAGGGCGGTCACCCTGCCGCATCGGGCCATGTCTTGATTAATCTGTTTCCGGAGACGCGAACGGATGCGCCTCCGCCCCTGCCGCCCCGCCCGGTGCGCCAGGGGCTCCTGCTAACCGAGGAGTGACCCTCTCCGGCGATGGACGGATCGTCCTGCAGTACCTGCGCCGCCCCCTGCCGACATAGCGCGTACCTCGCATCCGAGGTGCGCGACCGTGCGGAGGCGGCGGCATCATGAACACCCCCCTGCTGCTCCTGGCAGCCGCGTTCCTGCTGATTCTCGCCAACGGATTCTTCGTGGCGGCCGAGTTCGGACTCGTGACGGTCGAGCGGCCGGAGGCCGAGAAGGCCGCCGCCGAAGGCGACCGGCGCGCCCTCCGGGTCGTCGAATCACTCAGGGAACTGTCCTTCCAGCTCTCCGGCACCCAGCTCGGCATCACCATCACCTCGCTCGTCGTCGGCATGCTCGCCGAACCGGCGCTCGCCGAGCTGCTGCACGGCCCGTTCACCTCGATCGGCATTCCCGAGGGAGCCGTCTCCGGTGTCACGGTCGTGGTCGGCATGCTGCTGGCCTCCGCCGTGCAGATGGTGATCGGCGAGCTCCTGCCCAAGAACTGGGCCGTGTCCCGGCCGCTGCAGGTCGCGCGCTTCGTCGCGGGCCCGCAGCACGTCTTCGCCCGGCTGTTCCGCCCGGTCATCGCCGGCCTGAACGCCGTCGCGAACCGGCTCGTGCGCGCCCTGGGCATCGAGCCCGCCGAGGAGCTGGCCTCCGCCCGCACCCCCGGCGAACTCGTCTCCCTGGCCCGCCACTCCGCCTTGGCCGGCGCCCTGGAGCAGGACACGGCCGACCTGTTCGTCCGGACCCTGTCGCTGGGCGAGCTGACCGCGCAGCACGTGATGACGCCGCGTGTGAAGGTCAGCGCCCTGCAGTCCTCGGCCACCGCCGAGGACGTGGTCAACCTGACCCGGGCCACCGGCTTGTCCCGCTTCCCGGTCTACCGGGAGAAGATCGACGAGGTCGTCGGCATGGCCCACCTCAAGGACGCCCTGGCCGTGCCCGTCCAGGACCGGCTGCGCACCCCCGTCGGCCGCATCGCCCGTCCGGCGCTGCTCGTCCCCGAGACGCTGCCCGTACGGCCGCTCCTCACCCGCCTGCGCAGCGAGCAGCCCATCGCGGTCGTCGTCGACGAGTACGGCGGCACCGCCGGAGTCGTCACGCTGGAGGACATCGTCGAGGAGATCGTCGGCGAGGTCCGCGACGAGCACGACGGGCACGACCTGCCCGAGCTGGCCGCCGCGCCGCCCGAGGACGGCAGGCCCGCCTGGGACGTCGACGGCAGCTGCCGGGTCGACGTCCTGCAGCGCATAGGCCTGGAGGTACCCGAGGGCCCGTACGAGACCGTCGCGGGCCTGATCGCCGACCTGCTGGGCCGTATCCCGGCCGTCGGCGACAAGGCGGAGCTGCCCGGCTGGCGGCTGTCGGTGCGCCAGGTCGGCCACTACCGCGCGGAGCGGGTCCGGCTCGTGCGGACGGCCCCGGTGGTCTCCATGGCGGAGGCCGTCCGATGAGCGTGCTCCAGCTTCTCTTCGCCGCGCTGCTCGTGCTCGCCAACGGTTTCTTCGTCGGCGCCGAGTTCGCGCTGGTCTCCGTACGGCGCAGCCAGATCGAGCCGCTCGGCACCGCCCGCTCCCGGCAGGTCCTCTACGGTCTTGAGCGGCTCCCGCAGATGATGGCGGCGGCCCAGTTCGGCATCACGATCTGCTCGCTGACCCTGGGCGCGGTCGCCGAACCGACGGTCGCGCATCTGCTGGAGCCGGTCTTCGAGTGGATCCACCTGCCGCACGGCATGATCCATCCGCTGACCTACGTCATCGCCCTCGCCGCCGTGGTCTTCTTCCACCTCGTCATCGGCGAGATGGTCCCGAAGAACCTGGCGATGGCGGCACCCGAGAAGGTCGCGCTGTGGCTCAGCCCCGGCCTGGTCTGGTTCGCGCGCTTCTGCAAGCCCATCACCGCCGCCCTCGGCGCGGTCTCGCAGGGCATCCTGCGGCTCTTCCACGTCGAACCAAAGGACGAGGTGGAGGCCGTCTTCACCAGTGAGCAGCTCAACCGGCTGGTGGAGGACGCCGGCCAGGCGGGCCTGCTCGACCCCGAGGAGGCCGAGAGCCTGGAGGACGCCCTGGAGCTGGGCTCCCGCCCGGTGACGGACGTCCTGCTCAAGCGGGAGTCCCTGGTCACGGTCAGCCCGTCGGTCACGCCCGGGCGGATCGTCGAGCTCACCGCCCGCACCGGCTACTCCCGGTTCCCGGTCGCCGCGGACAACGGCGCGTTCATGGGGTACCTGCACGTCAAGGACGTCCTCGACGCGGAGGACTCGGACCGGGCCGTGCCCCAACATCTGTGGCGCCCCATGACGACCCTGCGGCCCGAGCTGCCGCTCGACGACGCCCTGACGGTGATGCGGCGCGCGGCGACGCACCTCGCCCAGGTGGCCGACGCGTCGGGGAAGGTCCTCGGGCTGGTCGCGCTGGAGGACGTGCTGGAGCTGCTGGTGGGGGAGGTACGGGACCCCGCGCACCGGGAGGTCCCGGAGGTTCGGGTCACCGAGCCTCGGAGCAGCGAGGAGGCGTTGGCTTCGTAGGTGTTCGGCTGCGGGCGCGTGGGGGCTGGTCGCGCAGTTCCCCGCGCCCCCAGGCAGGTGGGCACAGCTCCACTGGCCTTCACGGCACCCACCCAGGGGCGCGGGGAACTGCGCGACCAGCCCCCCACCGGCCCGCGGCCGATGAACTCACATAGCCGACGGATCCTGCGGCGCCCGCCCCGACAAGACCTCCCCGTACGCCTGCATCAGATCGGGCAGCCGGAGCGTCGCCAGATCCTCCCTGCCCAGCACCCCGGGGTACACCGACAGCCGCAGATCCCGGTAGGCGCAGCTCTTCTCGTACAGCGTCCGCAGGAACCGCCCGTTGCCCAACTCGTCGATCCACCCCTGGTCCACGACGTGCCCGGCGATGGACCGCAGCTCGTCCAGGGCCTCCTCGTCCCACAGGTCGCCGTTCTCGGCCGCCAGCACCTTGCCGATCTCGGTGAGTTCGAGCGGCCGGTACGACGGGAAGTCGACGCGGGTCGTGAAACGCGACGACAGCCCGGGGTTCGCGGCGAGCAGGCGGTCCATGCCCTCCGGGTAGCCGGCCAGGATCACCACCAGGTGGTCCCGGTTGTCCTCCGCGCGCTTCAGCAGCACCTGCAGGGCCTCGTCGCCGTACGCGTCCCCCTTGCCGTAGCCCGAGTTGGACAGCGCATAGGCCTCGTCGACGAAGAGGACGCCCCCGAGGGCCGAATCGATCAGTTCGTTGGCCTTCACGGCCGTCTGCCCCAGGTACTCGCCGACCAGGTCGGCCCGCTGCGCCTCCACGAGATGGTCGCCGCCGAGCAGCCCGAGGGCGTAGAAGACGCGGCCGAGGATGCGGGCGACGGTGGTCTTGCCGGTGCCGGAGGGGCCGGAGAAGACGAAGTGGCGTTTCGGCGGCTGGACCGGGAGTCCCTGCCCGGCTCGCAGCCGGGCCATGTTCAACTGCGCCGACAGCGCCTTGACCTGGCGCTTCACCGGCTCCAGGCCCACCATGCGTTCGAGCTCGGCGAGCGCCTCCTCCAGTAACGCCGGGTCGGTGGGCCCGGCGGGCAGGGAGGGAGCGGGACCCATCCGTTCGCGGACCGGCGGGCCGGTCACCGGCGGCAGAGGGGCGATCGGCGGCTCGGGGTCGGGCAGTCGCAGATCGCGCCCCTCCAGGCCGAAGAGCGGATCGAACCCGTCCGGACCCTCCACGGCGTCCTGGCCCGCTCCGCTGAGCGTGATCGCCGCGAGATCCGTGGCCTCGTCGTACCCGTCGCCCTCGGCGATGGCGGCGAGCCGGGCGGAGGTGTCCATGAAGGCCGGGTCGACGCGGTGCACTGCGCGGTACAGGGGGAGCGCGGCGGCGCTGCGGCCGGTGCCCTCGTGCGCCCGGGCCAGCCAGTAGCGCAGCTCCTTGCGCTGGGGCTGCTCGCTGCGACAGCGCATCAGCGCGGCGGACAGCAGGGGTTCGGCCTGGCCGTACATCTCCAGGCGCACCCGGGCCATACCGCCGAACAGGCCCGCTTCGATGCCGAGCATCGCATCGTCGAGCAGGGGGTCGGTGTGGCGGACCAGCTGTTCCCAGTCCTTGACCAGGTAGGCGCGGCAGGAGTGCAGGAAGCGGACCTGGTGGTCGGTGTCCACGGGTGGCAGCCCGGCGAGGGCCCGGTCCAGCTCGGGGACGTGACGGCCGTCCAGCCAGTGGGAGGCGTGCGCGAGCAGCAGGTCGCGGGGGCTCTCCAGCACGGGCTGCACCCACCAGCCCAGCCAGTACCAGGAGTTGAGCGTGCGGTGGTAGCGGGAGCGCTGCTCGCCGAAGCGGTCCCGGTGCCGGAACATCCGCAGCAGCGCGGTCGTCGTGTCGACGCGCAGCGCGTGCAGCCCGAGCCAGGCGTCGGCCATCCCGGAGTCCATCCGCACGGCGGCCCGGAACTCCTCCTCCGCCTGCGGATACGCGCCCATGGTGTAGGCGTCCACGCCTCGCAGCCAGGCGAGGTCGGCCGGGGCCTGTGGGCCCTGCGTGCCGAAGTCCATCACGTCCCCCACGAACCGTGCCCCCGTCGGTATGCCAACGAGCCGTCCCCCAGCCGGCTGCCCTGCTCTCGAACCGCTGTGCCACGGACCGGAGTTGCACGTGCGTGAAGCAACCGTCCGTAGGTCGCGACGAGGGCATCGTACCTGCGGGGGCGGCGCGCCCGTAGGGTGCCGCACGGGCCGTTCGGCGAGGTGGGAGCGGATGCGGCGGACGCGTGCGCGGTGACCCAGGGTGAGCGGTCGGCGTCACGCGGCGGGCGGAAATCCGGAAGAAGACAGAACGAAGCCCCCGATCACGGGGGAACAACCGGGGGCTTCGCGTCTGTGGGCGGCTCCGATGCCGCACATTGAGAACGTAAGACCTGTACGGCCCAGCGGTCAAGCCGAGTTGAAGCACTCCGGCAAGTTGTCCCGCAAGGCCTTTCACAAGTTCAGCACACCGCGGGCGGTCCGTCACCGTGCGTGAGGGGATGGTCCGGTCCAACGGTTCGGGCAGGTCCCTCGAGCACCTCATATCCCGTCTCCCGCTGCCGTACCAGAAGGTCGGCGAACGGCCGCGAAGGGTCCTCGGCGAAATGGCGGCGTTCCGCGGGGACCCATCCGTCCCAGAACTCCCGCTGCTCCTCCCCGTCCCGGGACCGGCCCCGCGCCCAGGCCTCCTCGCGCGGCAGCTCCATCCACAGCAGCAGGGCCAGGTGCGGGCGCAGTGCACGGCGTCCCGCGCCGACACCCTCGACGAGGATCACCGGCGCGGGCGGCAGCGAGCGCGGGGAGCCGAAGCGGCGGGCTCGCCAGTCGTAGGGGGCGTAGTGCGCGGTCCTGCCGTGGGTGAGCGGTTCGATCACCTGGTCCAGCAGGCGGCCGGTCCAGTCGAACAGCGCGTCGTGGCTGGCGACGTCGTCGAGGCGCAGCACCGGCGCACCGTCCAGCGCCGCGGCCAGCTGTTCGGCGAACGTGCTCTTTCCGGACCCGGCGTGCCCGTCGACCCCCACGAGCCGGACCGGGCCGCAGGCGGGGGAGAGGCCGCGGATGCGGGCGGCCAGATCACGGACGGCGGGGCCCGGTGCGGGGCGGAAGGACGGAGTCATCTCGCTCAGCACTCTAACGACGGGGTCTGCCGCGGGGCGCCACCGGCCGACGGTGTCCGGGCGCCGTGGCTCCAACGGTGTCGGTGCGGACGCCACTGCCGACGGGGTCTGCCGCGGGGCGCCGCCGGCCGACGGTGTCCGGGCGCCGCGGCTCCAACGGTGTCGGTGCGGACGCCACTGCCGACGGGGTCTGCCCCGGGTGCCGCGAGCGACGGTGTCCGCCGGGGGCGCCGCAGCTCGAACGATGTCTGCCGTGGGGCGCCACTGGTCGACGCCAATATTGGTGGGCGCGGCGCGCGTCGAAGTGCTGGCAGGACACGGCCGCCTGTGCTCATATGTGGCGCACGCACGGATACGACCCGCCGTGCGACGGACCTGCTCCGCACCTGCCCGACTCCGACATACGGGGGCCCCGCCATGCGCAGAGCCGAACATCCGTCCCGCCGAACCGTGCTGGCCGCCGCGGTCGGCGTCGCCGTCGCCGCCGGCGCGGGCCCGGCGGCCGCCGACCCCGAGGCCCTCATGACGACCGACACCGCAGACCCCGCCCGGACGGTCCCGGCCCGTACCGTCGACAACAGGTTCTGCGCGCCCTTCGGCTGGAGCCGGGACGCACAGTGCTGGTTGAGGACATGGCTCAGGGCATCAACCTGGGGAAGGC
>NZ_JBEOXI010000021.1:0-54450 GCF_040296465.1 Streptomyces sp. NPDC002130 | reverse complement strand
ATCGCGATCTGCTCGACCACGTCGACGTGCTCGCAGCCGCCGTAGTAGCGGCGGCCCGGGTAGCCCTCGGCGTACTTGTTGGTGAGGACCGAGCCCTGCGCCTCCATGACCGCGACCGGCGCGAAGTTCTCCGAGGCGATCATCTCCAGCGTGGACTGCTGGCGGTGCAGCTCGGCGTCGACCGCGGCGGCGACCGCCGGGTCGAGCTCGTGCAGGGGTGTGTTCAGGACGGACATACGACTCCCTCAGCCCGCGGAGAACGCGGTGTACTCGTCGGCGGAGAGCAGGTCGCCCGGCTCGTCCGCGACCCGCACCTTGAACAGCCAGCCGCCCTCGAAGGGGGCCGAGTTCACCAGCGACGGGTCGTTCACGACGTCCTCGTTGACCTCGGTGACCTCACCGGAGACGGGGGAGTACAGGTCCGACACCGACTTGGTCGACTCCAGCTCGCCGCAGGTCTCGCCGGCGGACACGGAGTCACCGACCTCGGGAAGCTGGACGAACACGACATCGCCGAGCGCGTTGGCCGCGTGCTCCGTGATGCCGACCGTCGAGACGCCGTCCTCGGCGGCCGACAGCCACTCGTGCTCCTTGCTGTAACGCAGCTCGTTGGGGTTGCTCATGGCCTGGATTCTCCTGTACGCGCGGGAGTGCTGTGGAAGGGGGGGGACTACTGGTGAGCTGGGACGACGGGCACGAGGCGGTGCCGCGGCCCTCCGGCCAGTGTCTACTTCTGACGCTTGTAGAACGGCAGCGCCACGACCTCGTACGGCTCGTGACTGCCCCGGATGTCCACACCGACACCGGCCGTGCCCGGCGTGGAGTACATGGCGTCGACGTAGGCCATCGCGATCGGCTTGCCCAGCGTGGGGGAGGGGGCCCCGGAGGTGACCTCGCCGATCACCTTGCCCTCGGCGACGACGGCGTACCCGGCGCGGGGGACCCGGCGGCCTTCGGCGATCAGGCCGACCAGGACGCGCGGCGGCTCGTGGTTCGCGTGCTCCGCGGCCTCACGCAGGGCCGCGCGGCCCACGAAGTCGCCCTCCTTCTCGAACTTCACCACCCGTCCGAGGCCCGCGTCGAAGGGGGTGAGGGAGGTCGACAGCTCGTGCCCGTACAGCGGCATGCCCGCCTCCAGCCGCAGCGTGTCGCGGCAGGACAGCCCGCAGGGGACCAGCCCGACGCCCTCGCCCGCCTTGGTCAGTGCCTGCCACAGCTCGACCGCGTGCTCCGGCTTCACGAACAGCTCGAAGCCGTCCTCGCCGGTGTAGCCGGTCCGGGCGATCAGGGCCGGTACGCCCGCGACCGTGCCGGGCAGCCCGGCGTAGTACTTCAGGCCGTCGAGGTCGGCGTCGGTCAGGGACTTCAGGATCCCGGGCGACTCCGGTCCCTGGACGGCGATCAGCGCGTAGGCGTCCCGGTCGTCACGCACCTCGGCGTCGAAGCCGGCGGCGCGCTCGGTCAGCGCGTCCAGCACCACCTGGGCGTTGGAGGCGTTGGCGACCACCATGTACTCGGTCTCGCCCAGCCGGTAGACGATCAGGTCGTCCAGGATGCCGCCGTCGGCCCGGCAGATCATGGTGTAGCGGGCCCGGCCCGGCTTCACACCGCCGATGTTGCCCACCAGGGCGAAGTCCAGCAGGGCGGCGGCCTGCGGGCCGGTGACGGTGATCTCGCCCATGTGGGAGAGGTCGAAGAGCCCGGCCTTCGTGCGCACGGCGGTGTGCTCGTCGCGCTCGGAGCCGTAGCGCAGGGGCATGTCCCAGCCGGCGAAGTCGGTCATCGTCGCGCCGAGCGAACGATGCAGGGCATCGAGCGCGGTGTGACGGAGTTCTCCTGTACTGCTCACAGTCGGTCGTCTCCCAGGGCAATGACGGGCGAGGTCGTTCCTCCCCATCTGTCATCGGAACCTGAGAGGTTCGCCATGACCGCACGGGTCGTGACTTGCACCTTGGGTGGGGCCACCCCTGTCATACGCCAGGGGCGACCCGCTTTTCAGATGTGCCTCGCCCGCGCGGTAACGGGGCCTGAGAGATTCAAGGGAGGGACTTGCTCCTTCGGCGCCCCAGCGACAGCTGCTGCTGGGGACTCTCCCGCGCGGATTCAAACGGCCGGTATGCAGTTGGCGCGCACATCATTGCACGCATCCTTCCGGCGCGGCAGGGGGACCTTTCCCAGGGAGTGCACGAGTCCCGCCCGCCGGACATGGCGACCTGTAGCAGCCCTGTTGCAGGACAAGAACGTAAATGAGAGGCCTGCGGCATTACCTTCTCTTTACACTCGGCGGGGATGGGACTCCGTACCTGGCCCCAGGGGAGGACGATCACGGTGAACAGGACCACCGCGTACGCGACGACGGGCATCGCGCTGCCCGAGCAGCCGGCCGCACCGGCCCGGGCGGTCCGCGCTCCGGCGCCGGTCGTCCGCGACCTGCGCGACCGGGCCGGCCGGAGCCCGCACGCGCTGCTGTTCGGCCCCCGCGACCTGGTCGTGGTCACGGGCCTGCCGGGCAGCGGCAAGTCCACGCTGATGCGGCGCACCGTGCCGGACCGGCGCATCGACTCCCAGGACACCCGCGACCGCTGGGCCCGCCGCATGCCGCGCGCCCTGCCGTATGCGCTCTACCGCCCGCTCGTCCGCCTCGCCCACTACGCCGGGCTGCGGCGCGCCCTGCGCACGGGCGAGGGCGTCGTCGTGCACGACTGCGGCACGCAGGCCTGGGTCCGCCGCTGGCTCGCCCGCGAGGCCCGCCGCCGGGGCGGCGCCCTGCACCTCCTCCTCCTCGACGTCAGTCCCGAACAGGCCCTGGCCGGCCAGCGCGACCGGGGCCGCGGCGTCTCGCGGTACGCGTTCCTGCGCCACCGCGCGGCAAGCACCCGCCTCCTGCGCGCGGTGGAGCGCGGCGACCTCCCCACCGGCTGCGCCTCGGCCGTGCTGGCCGACCGGGACGCGGCGAACGGCCTCCGCAGAATCGGCTTCACGGGCTGAGCCCGCGCGGTCGTCCCCAAGCCGGCCTTCCTCCTGCCGCCCGGCGTCCGTCAGCCGTTAGCCTTTTCAGCTACAGCAGTGGTTCCAGGCAGGCGGTAGGCAGATGGACATCCCGGCGGACTTCTCCGCGGACTTCCCGGCGCAGACGCAGACCCACCCGCACGGCGGTTGGCCCGGCAACGAGCTGGAGGAGGTGCTCTCGGCCTCCCTCGGCGCGGGACCGGCGGCCGGCGGGCGGATCGTCGAGGTGCTCGGCCGGAGCTTCGTGTGGATCCCGCTGCCCAACGGCGGCGGCCCGCACAGCGGCCCCCTCGACCTGCCCGGCATCGAGATCGACGGCCAGGCGTTCGTGCCGGTGTTCAGCTCCGAGGAGCAGTTCCGCCAGGTCACCGGCGCGCACATGTCGTACACCATCGCGCCCGCCGTGGAGTTCGCCCGGGGCCTGCCGCCGCACGCGGGGATAGCCGTCAACCCGGGCGGTGTGGTGGGCATCCCCCTGCCGCCTGCCGCCGTGGCCGAGCTGTGCCGGGCCGGCCGGACTCCGCTCGACGGCCCCGCGAGCGGCGGACGGGTCCGGCTCTTCGAGCCCGACTGGCAGGACGACCCGGTGGACTTCCTGGCCGCCGCTGCCTCCGAGTTCGAGGCGACCGGCGTCGTCGTCTCTGCCCGCCGCTGCCTCGCCGTGATCGAGACGGCCGACCCCGTGATGTTCGTCGGCGTCGAACTCTCCCAGTGGGAAGGCGACCTGCGCGTCCTCCCCCTTGACGCCCTCACCCGCGCCGTCACCGCCGCCCCGGCCCCCTGGCCGGTCAACCTGGTGCTCCTCGACGTGACGGAGGACCCGGTGGGCAACTGGATGCGAGACCGGGTCCGGCCCTTTTTCCAGCGGTAGGCCGGTACCCCAGGGGCGCGGGGAACTGCGCGAGAACCCCCCACGGCCCGAGGCCGCGATACGACCCCAAGCTCCGACCTCTCGCGCGGGCTTAAGCTAGGGCACCGTCGAGGCGTTGTACGAAGGGGCGGTAAAGGTGAGCGCGAGCGGCACGGCCGCGGCCGGACAGGTCGAGCACATGCTGCGCCAGGTCACGCCCGGGCGTTACGACGCCTACGAGGCACTCCTGCGCGCGCTCGCGACCCCGCACAGCGGCCAGATCTGGATGCTCCTGTGGCACGGCCAGGCCGGCTCCCCCGACGCCCAGTACGGGAACATGGACGTCGACGGCCACGGCTACGCCCCCTGCGTGACGTCCGCCCAGGAGCTCTCCGCCAGCGGCTGGAACCGCTCGTACGAGGTGATCGACGGACTCGACGTCGCCCGCGCCCTCTACCCCGACCACTACGGCCTCTGGCTCAACCCGCACGCCCCCGGCGGCGGTGTCGGCATCCCGTGGCTCGACCTGCGCCGGATCGCCACGGGCCTGGACCGCCAGCCCGCCGGACCCCTGCGCCTGTCCGAACCCGCCATCGAGATCCCGCAGTTCTACGCCCTGCTCGCGCAGAACGCCCACCGCACCCCGGCCGTCCGCTCGCTGCGCCGCGCCTGGGTGCAGCCCGCGCTCGGGGCGCCGTACCTCGCCATCGGGCTGGACGTGTACGACACCTCGCCGCCGGCCGTGGACTCCGTGCGCGCGATGATGCAGCAGTCCCTCGGCGCCGTACCGGACGGGCTGCCCGTGTCGACCGTCGCCATGTCCGACGAGCACGACCCGGTCGCGATGTGGCTGCGCGAGAAGGCACGCCCCTTCTACGACCGCGAGGCCCACGCCACGGCGCCCGTCCAGGCCCCGGCTTCCGGCTACGGCTACCCGCCGGCCCAAGGCCGGTACTGAGAGCTTCGCCCGCCCGCATCTACCGGGCGGGACAGAGGGCGCGTCTTCGCGCGTAGATGGCGGCGAAATAATCTAGCCTGCGTCAGATGTCCAGGTCTGTCTGCGACCGATCCCCGTCGCCCCTTGTCCGGATAACGGAATCCCGCAGACAGCATCACGTTTGCGCATCCTTTCATCGTCAAGTCTGGCAGCGAAACGCTGAAGCGTTGAAGACTCCCCGCACCAGGGGAGTTTCGCCCCTGCGTACGACGGACTGATCACGCCGCTACAGCGGAATGCGCGGGCCGGCCACCGCCGGTTGAGAAGAGGGGTCCCTGCCTGATGACGGCACCATTGCACGAGCCGACCGCGGAAGCGGCTCCGAGTGCGGCCGAGGAAGCGGCAGTTGTCGGCGCCGGTGTGAAAGCCGTGCAGGGCCGTTCTCTGGGCCGGATCGCCTGGGAGCGCCTGAAACGGGACAAACTTGCCCTGGCGGGTGGCGTCATGGTGCTCGTGCTCATCGCGATCGCCCTCCTCGCACCGGTCATCACGAGCCTCGTGGGTCAGGACCCCGAGGCACACCACGAGGACCTGATCGACCCGCTGTTCGGCACCCCCACGGGAGCGCTGGGCGGCATCAGCGGTGATCACCTGCTGGGTGTCGAGCCGGTGAGCGGCCGTGACATCTTCGCCCGCATCGTCTACGGCGCCCGGATCTCACTCCTCGTGGGATTCCTGTCCGCGATCGTCGCCGTCGTGATCGGTACCGTCCTGGGCGTCCTGGCGGGCTTCTTCGGCGGCTGGGTCGACGCCGTCGTCAGCCGTGTGATGGACGGCTTGCTGGCCTTCCCGCAGCTGCTGTTCATCATCGCCCTGGTCTCCGTCATGCCGAACGAGATGCTGGGGCTGACCGGCACCGGCGTGCGTCTGTTCGTGATGATCCTGGTCATCGGCTTCTTCGGCTGGCCCTACATCGGACGCGTGGTGCGCGGCCAGACGCTCTCGCTGCGCGAGCGGGAGTACGTCGAGGCGGCCCGATCGCTCGGTGCCGGGCGGTTCTACATCCTTTTCAAGGAGCTGCTGCCCAACCTCGTCGCACCCATCATCGTGTACACGACGATGATGATCCCCACCAACATCCTCACCGAGGCGGCACTCAGCTTCCTGGGTGTGGGTGTCAAGCCCCCCACGGCCTCCTGGGGGCAGATGCTGTCGAGCGCGATCGACTACTACGACTCGGACCCCATGTACATGGTGGTCCCGGGCATGGCGATCTTCATCACCGTCCTTGCCTTCAATCTCTTCGGTGACGGCGTGCGTGACGCGCTCGACCCGAAGGGTTCCCGCTGAACTGCCGTACAAACAGCGACCCGTGACACCTGGCACGGGGTCTCTCATCTATCCGGAGGATCCGAGATCGTGACTACCCAACGCACCTCAGGGCGGCGCAAGCAGGCCATGGCCGCTGCTGCCGTGGTCGCCGCACTGCTGACCACGGCGGCGTGCGGCGGCGGCAACGACAACGAGGGGTCGAAGGACGGGGCGGCGGGCTTCGATGCCGCGAACAACAAGGTCGCCCAGGCCTCGCTCGCCAAGAAGGGCGGCACCCTGAAGTTCGCCGGTGCCCAGGACGCCGACTCGTGGGACACCACGCGCGGCTACTACGGCTTCATGTGGAACTTCTCCCGCTACTACAGCCGTCAGCTCGTCACGAGCAAGACGGAGCCGGGCAAGGCCGGCACCGAGCTGACCCCGGACCTCGCCACCGGGCTCGCCAAGATCTCGGACGACGGCAAGACCTACACGTACACCCTGCGTGACGGGGTCACGTGGGAGGACGGCAAGCCGATCACGTCCAAGGACATCAAGTACGGCATCGAGCGCGTCTGGGCGCAGGACGTGCTGTCCGGCGGCCCGGTCTACCTGAAGGACGTGCTCGACCCCAAGGGCGAGTACCAGGGCCCGTACAAGGACAAGTCCGCGGACAAGCTGGGCCTGAAGGCGATCGAGACGCCCGACGACCGGACCATCGTCTTCAAGCTGCCGCGGGCCAACTCCGACTTCGAGGAGATGCTGGCCCTGACCTCGGCGTCCCCGGTCCGCCAGGACAAGGACACCAAGTCCAAGTACGGCCTGCACCCGTTCTCCTCGGGCCCGTACAAGTTCCAGTCGTACAACCCGGGCAAGGACCTGACGCTGGTCCGCAACACCGAGTGGAAGCAGGCCTCGGACCCGATCCGCAAGGCCAACCCGGACAAGATCACGGTCAAGTTCTTCTCCAACGCCAACGACATGGACGCGCGCCTGATCGCGGGCGACTACGACCTGGACATCAACCAGACCGGTATGTCCCCGCAGGGCCGCACCACCGCCCTGAAGCAGCACAAGGGCAACCTGGACAACCCGGTCTCCGGCTACATCCGTTACGCGGTCTTCCCGCAGAGCGTGAAGCCGTTCGACAACATCGAGTGCCGCAAGGCCGTGATCTACGGCGCCGACCACGTGTCGCTGCAGACCGCCCGCGGCGGCCCCATCGCCGGTGGTGACATCGGCACCAACATGCTGCCGCCGGCCGTCCCGGGCGCCGAGGGCCAGAAGTACGACCCGTACGAGCTCGCGGGCGCCAACAAGAAGGGCAACGCGGCCAAGGCCAAGGAAGCCCTGAAGGCCTGCGGCAAGCCGAACGGCTTCAAGACCACCATCGCGGTCCGCAACAACAAGCCGGCCGAGGTGGCCACCGCCGAGTCCCTCCAGGCCTCGCTGAAGAAGGTCGGCATCACCGCCGACATCGACCAGTACGACGGCTCGCAGAGCTCCGGCATCATCGGCAGCCCCTCGAACGTGAAGAAGAAGGGCTACGGCATCATCATCATGGGCTGGGGCCCGGACTTCCCGTCCGTGCAGGGCTACGGTCTGCCGCTGTGGGACAGCAGCTACATCCTGGAGAGCGGCAACAACAACTTCGCCCTGATCAAGGACAAGACCATCGACGGTCTGTTCGACAAGTACGTCACCACGCTGGACGACGCGGGCAAGACCAAGATCGCCACGGAGATCAACCACAAGGTCATGGAGGGCGGCTACTACCTGCCCTTCGTCTTCGAGAAGTTCATCAACTGGCGTTCCAGCCGCCTGGCCAACGTCTACACGACGGACGCGTACAGCGGCATGTACGACTTCGTCAACCTCGGCCTGAAGTCCGCGAAGTAACCGGCACACCCGCCGTACGGCACGAAAGGCAGGTGAAGGCCGGCGCGGCGTGACCCAGGGCCACCGGAAGAACTCCGGTGGCCCGAGGTCCGCAGCGGGCCGAGATCTGTGCTCGCTTACCTGATCAGGCGGCTGTTCGCCGCCGTAGTGATGCTCGCGGTCATCATCATGGTGGTCTTCGGCATCTTCTTCCTCGTCCCCAAGTGGGCGGGCGTCGACATCGCCAGCAGCTTCGTGGGCAAGCAGGCCGACCCGGCGGCCGTCGAGGCCGTGCGCCAGAAGCTGGGTCTGGGCGAACCGATCTTCGTCCAGGTCTGGGAGTTCTTCAAAGGCATCTTCGTGGGCCGCACCTACGCGGCCGGCGGCGACGTCACCCACTGCGCCGCACCGTGCTTCGGTTACTCATTCCGCAGTGAACAGGCCATCTGGCCGGTACTTACCGACCGCTTCCCGGTGACCCTGGGACTCGCGCTCGGTGCGGCCGTGCTGTGGCTGCTGTTCGGTGTTGCGGCGGGTGTCCTCTCCGCGCTCAAGCGGGGCAGCATGTGGGACCGCGGTGCGATGGTGATCGCCCTCGCGGGTGTCTCCCTCCCCATCTACTTCACCGGGCTGCTCAGCCTGGCGATCTTCTCCTACGGGCTGGGCTGGATCAACGCCGAGTACGTGCCCCTCGAGGAGAGCTTCACCGGCTGGCTCGGCGGCATGATCCTCCCGTGGGTCACCCTGGCGTTCCTGTACGCCGCGATGTACGCCCGGATCACCCGCGCCACCATGCTGGAGATCCTCGGCGAGGACTACATCCGTACCGCCCGTGCCAAGGGCATGCGCGAACAGGTCGTCATCCGCAAGCACGCCATGCGCTCGACGATGACACCCATCCTGACCATGCTCGGCATGGACCTCGGCGCCCTCATCGGCGGCGCCATCCTGACCGAGACCACGTTCAGCCTGCCCGGCCTGGGCCAGGCCGTGCTCAACGCGATCAAGAACCAGGACCTGCCCATCATCCTGGGCGTCACCCTGATCACCTCCGTCGCGGTGCTCATCGCCAACCTCGTGGTGGACGTCCTGTACGCCGTGATCGACCCCCGAGTGAGGCTCGCATGACCGAACTCAGCAAGACCGGAGCGGCCGTGGGCGAGCCCACGAGTGACTCCACGGCACCGACCGCCTTCCTGGAAGTGCGCGACCTGAAGGTGCACTTCCCGACCGACGACGGCCTGGTCAAGTCCGTCGACGGGCTCAGCTTCCAGCTGGAGAAGGGCAAGACCCTCGGCATCGTGGGCGAGTCGGGCTCCGGCAAGTCGGTGACCTCGCTGGGCATCATGGGTCTGCACACCGCCGGCCAGTACGGCAAGCGCAAGGCGCGGCTCTCGGGCGAGATCTGGCTGGACGGCACCGAGCTGCTGTCCGCCGACCCCGACCACGTGCGCAAGCTGCGCGGTCGTCAGATGGCGATGATCTTCCAGGACCCGCTGTCCGCGCTGCACCCGTACTACACGATCGGCCAGCAGATCGTGGAGGCGTACCGGATCCACCACGACGTCAGCAAGAAGGTCGCCCGTCGCCGGGCGGTCGAGATGCTCGACCGCGTGGGGATCCCGCAGCCGGACAAGCGCGTCGACAGCTACCCGCACGAGTTCTCCGGCGGAATGCGCCAGCGTGCGATGATCGCGATGTCGCTCGTCAACAATCCCGAGCTGCTCATCGCGGACGAGCCGACGACCGCCCTCGACGTGACCGTCCAGGCGCAGATCCTCGACCTGATCCGGGACCTGCAGAAGGAGTTCGGCTCCGCGGTCATCATCATCACCCACGACTTGGGGGTCGTCGCCGAGCTCGCCGACGATCTCCTCGTGATGTACGGCGGACGCTGCGTCGAACGGGGCCCGGCCGAGCAGGTGTTCTACGAGCCCCGTCACCCCTACACGTGGGGTCTGCTCGGCTCGATGCCGCGCCTCGACCGTGAGCAGCAGGAGCGCCTTATCCCGGTCAAGGGTTCCCCGCCCTCCCTGATCAACGTCCCGTCCGGCTGCGCCTTCAACCCGCGCTGCCCGTACGCCGACGTCCCGAAGGACAACATCACCCGCACGGTCCGCCCCGAGCTGACCGAAGCCGGAAGCCAGCACTGGGCCGCCTGCCACATGAGCAGGGAGCAGCGGGAGCGGATCTGGATCGAAGAGATTGCGCCGAAGCTGTGAGCGAGAACTCCAAGGACACCGTTGTGACCACTCCCGCCAAGAGCGACGGCACGGAGGCGAACGCATCCGGCGCGGCGACCCTCACCAAGAACGCGGCGTCGGGCGACATCCTGCTGAAGGTCACCGGGCTGCAGAAGCACTTCCCGATCCGCAAGGGGCTGCTTCAGCGGCAGGTCGGTGCGGTGCGCGCGGTCGACGGCATAGATTTCGAGGTCAGGGCCGGTGAAACCCTCGGTGTCGTGGGCGAGTCGGGCTGCGGCAAGTCGACGATGGGCCGGTTGATCACGCGGCTGCTCGAACCCACCGCGGGAAAGGTCGAGTTCGAGGGCCAGGACATCACGCACCTCGGTGTCGGCGGCATGCGTCCGCTCCGCCGGGACGTGCAGATGATCTTCCAGGACCCGTACTCCTCGCTGAACCCGCGCCACACCATCGGCACGATCGTCGGCGCCCCCTTCAAGCTCCAGGGCGTCACGCCCGAGGGCGGCATCAAGAAGGAAGTGCAGCGGCTGCTCGAGGTCGTGGGCCTCAACCCCGAGCACTACAACCGCTACCCGCACGAGTTCTCCGGCGGTCAGCGCCAGCGCATCGGCATCGCCCGCGCGCTCGCGCTCAATCCGAAGCTCGTCGTGGCCGACGAACCGGTCTCCGCGCTCGACGTGTCGATCCAGGCCCAGGTCGTCAACCTGCTCGACGACCTCCAGCAGGAACTCGGCCTGACGTATGTGATCATCGCGCACGACCTGTCGGTCGTCCGGCACGTCTCGGACCGTATCGCGGTGATGTACCTCGGCAAGATCGTCGAGTTGGCCGACCGGGACCAGCTCTACCGGTCGCCGATGCACCCGTACACCAAGGCCCTGCTGTCGGCGGTGCCGATCCCGGACCCGCGGCGCAAGTCGGCCAAGAGCGAGCGCATCCTGCTCAAGGGCGACGTACCGTCGCCGATCTCGCCGCCGAGCGGCTGCCGCTTCCACACCCGGTGCTGGAAGGCCACGGAGATCTGCAAGACGACCGAACCGGCGCTCGTCGAGCTGACGCCCGGCCAGCGGGTCGCCTGTCATCACCCGGAGAACTTCGAGGACCAGGCCCCGCAGGACACCGTGCTGCTCACCGCGGCGAAGGAAGCCGCTGAGCTCGTTCCGGACGAGGTGCTGGAGGAGTCCGCCCAGACGTCCGCGGCCGTGGCCGAGGCCTCTTCCGAGGAGGGCACCTCCGCTGCCGATAACGGCGACGCCACCGGCTCCAAGGCCTGAGCTCCCGGCTCTCCAGCCTGTCGCCGCGCCGCGACCACGACGACCGAAGGGCCGGCAGATACTCTGCCGGCCCTTCGGTGTTCACCGGCCTTCGGGCAGATCAGCCGCACAGTCGCTTCCCGGCCGGAACCGGGACGTGCCTCCGGGATGGGGCGTAGCCCGACCGCAGGGGAAGATGTCCGGGTGCTCCAGCAACTCTTCAGCCCGTCCGTCCAGCACACGCTCGACCTCATCGGCATCTTCGTCTTCGCGATCTCCGGCGCCCTGCTGGCCGTGCGCAAGAACTTCGACGTGTTCGGCATGGCCGTCCTCGCCGAGGTCACCGCACTGGGCGGGGGGCTGTTCCGCGACCTGGTCATCGGAGCCGTACCGCCGGCCGCCTTCACGGACCTGGGGTACTTCCTCACCCCGCTGCTCGCCACGCTGCTCGTCTTCTTCCTGCACCCCCAGGTGGAGCGCATCCAGACCGCGGTGAACGTCTTCGACGCGGCCGGCCTCGGCCTGTTCTGCGTCGCCGGCACGATCAAGGCGTACGAGTACGGGCTCGGCCTGACCGCCTCCGCCGGTCTGGGGCTGACCACCGCCGTGGGCGGCGGTGTGCTGCGCGACGTCCTCGCCAACGAGGTCCCCTCCCTGCTGCGCTGGGACCGCGACCTGTACGCGGTCCCGGCGATCGTGGGCTCAGCCCTGGCGGCCCTGTGCATCCGCTACGACGCCCTGAACCCGCTCACCAGCGGTGTCGCGGTGATCACCGCCTTCGTACTGCGCCTGCTCGCGATGCGGTATCACTGGCGAGCTCCGCGGGCCTGGCACCGGCGGTCGACGGTGAGCGAGGAGGAGCAGCCCGTCCTGCCGTGACCCGGCCGATGCCCATCTGCTGGGTGAGCCAGCGGAACGCCGGGACCACCTGCGGCCGCCACAGCGCCATGTTGTGGCCGCCCGCGCTCTTCGGGATGTACACGACGTGCACGGTCGTCGGGGCCTTCGCGGCCTGCCGCATGGCCACGGCGTCCTCGTAGCCGTCGTGCGGCTGGCCGGAGAGGTACAGCGCGATCCGCGGCGGGACGGACGCCCTGCGCAGCATCAGCAGTGGGTTGTTCTCGGAGCGCAGGGCGGGGCTCTGCGCGGTCAGCGAATCGCGTTCGCCGCTCGGGTCGTTGTAGCCGGACATGCTGACGGCGGCCCGGTAGCGGTCGGGATGGGCGACGGCGAGCCTCGTCGCGCAGTGCGCCCCGGCCGAGTAGCCGGCGACGGCCCAGCCCTGCGGCGCGGACTGGGCGCGGAAGTTGTCCATGACCATCTTGGGCACGTCGACGCTCAGCCAGGTGTCGGCGTCGACCGTGCCCGTGACGTTGGCGCAGCCGGTGTCCACGGCGGCCAGCAGGTTGGTGCGGGGCGCGACCAGGATGAACGGGGCCACCCGGCCGTCGCGCATCAGCGGTTCCAGCTGCTCGTGCGCGTCCAGCGAGCCGAACCACGCCTTCGCCGAGCCGGGGTAGCCGGGCAGCAGCTCCACGACCGGGAACCGGTGGTGCCGGTAGGCCGGTTCGCCGTACTGCGGCGGCAGCCAGACGTAGACCTCGGCGTTCACCCCCGACACCCGGCCCGCGAGCTGGGTCACCCGCACCCCGCCGGCCGCGCCCATCCCGGGTCCGCCGGCGGGCTCGAAGGTCTGGTGCACCTTGGGCAGCCGTGTGAGCGCGATGCCGCCGGTGCCGTCGGCGCCCAGATCGGCCGCCTGCTCCACATGGTCGCCGGTGCCGAGCAGGTCGCCCCAGTTGTCGTACAGGTTGTCGGCGTTGTTGACCAGGGTGAAGACCAGGGCCACGGCCGTCCCCTGTGCGAACAGCAGCATCAGCGCCCGGGCCGCGAGACGCAGGACCCGGTGCCCGCGGATGCGCGACCAGAGGACCAGCGGCAGGACCAGGGCGGCGACGGACAGGACGAGCAGGGTGCAGAGGAACGGCGTTCCGGTGAGGCTCATGCCCCTACAGAGGACGGACGACGTGCGTGGGTTTACGGATGAGTCGGACACTTACCGAGAAATTGCCCGTGTCTCACCAAGGCGTGACCGGGTCGGCAGGGAAGGCGTACGACCCGGCTCGGCGACAGAAAGCTACCGCTTAGTAGTTAGTTCTTGTACTGTTCAGCCATGCCAGAAGCAGCCACCGCCCCGGCCGCCCGGGCCACGATCGGCGACAGCGAGTTCGACCGCGACACCGCGCTCACCCGCCGCGCGCCGGGCGTCTACGACATCGACCTCTCCGCCGGCTGGACGATCATCAGCGCCGTCAACGGCGGCTACCTGCTGGCCGTCCTGGGCCGCGCCCTCGCGGACGCCCTGCCGCACGCCGACCCCTTCACGATCTCGGCGCACTACCTGACCGCGTCCCAGCCCGGCCCCGCGGTCGTCCGCACGGACGTCGTCCGCACCGGCCGCACCCTGTCGACCGGCCAGGCCTCCCTCTTCCAGTACGACGACGAGGGCCGCGAGGTCGAACGCATCCGGGTGCTCGCCTCCTACGGCGACCTGGACACCCTGCCCGACGACGTCCGCACCACGGCCCGGCCGCCCGCGATCCCGCCGCTGGAGCACTGCTTCGGCCCGGAGGACGGACCCGCCCCCGTCGACGGCAGCTCGGCGATCACCGAGCGCCTGATGCTCAAGCTCGACCCGTCCACCCTCGGCTGGGCCCTCGGACAGCCCTCCGGCAAGGGTGAGATGCGGGCCTGGTTCGGACTCAAGGACGGGCGCGATCACGACCCGCTCTCCCTGCTGCTCGCGGTCGACGCCCTGCCGCCCACCGCGTTCGAGCTCGGCCTGAAGGGCTGGGTGCCGACCGTCGAGCTGACCGTGCACGTCCGGTGCCGCCCGGCGCCGGGTCCGCTGCGGGTGTCGATCACCACGCGCAACCTCGCCGGCGGCTTCCTGGAGGAGGACGCCGAGGTGTGGGACAGCGCGGACCGGCTGGTCGCGCAGTCCCGGCAGCTGGCGCGGGCCCGGCTGGGCTGAACTGCGCCTCGCTGACAGGCGGATCACAGGGCGATCCCAAGAGGGGCCCAGACGGCGTTGGTTGAGTTCGTCGCCTCGGAACTCCCTCCTCTGCCCTGGAGCTGTCTCTCATGAAGCGTGCGCGTCTCGTTCCCGCCGTGGCCCTGCTGGTGCTGTCCCCCCTGGCTCTGGCGGCCTGCGGGTCGGGTGACTCCTCGTCGTCCTCGGGCAGCGGGGGAGGGTCGGGGCAGCAGGCCTGCGGGGCGCCGTCGGGGGAGGCTTCGGGGGCTCCTTCCGGGGTGCCCCCGACGGCGCCTTCCGGTGCTCCCGAGGGGGTTCCTTCGGGTGCCCCGTCGGGCGCCGCCTCAGCGGGCGCCAAGCCCACGGGTGTGCCGTCCGGGACCCCTTCGGGGATGCCCGGCGGCGCGCCGGGAGGCGGGCGGAGCGGCCAGGGCGGTCCCGGCGGGGGCCAGGGCGGCGGCTGTGGCGGCCCGGGTGGCGGCGGACAGGCCGCGGACGGGCGGGGACAGAGTCCGCAGCCTCAGCAGCCTCAGCAGTCGCAGAAGGCGGAGAAGGAGCAGTAGGCGCTCCGAGTCGGCACAGGCGGGCCGGCCCGGGCTCACCCGGGGCACGGCGAGGGCGGCGCGTCCGGCGAACGGGCGTGCCGCCCCCGTGCGTCGTGCGAGGTGTCAATCCAGCCAATGATGGCGGCCGAGGCCGATCAGCCGCATCTGGCGGGTCGCCAGCTGCGCGACCCGCCGGGTCCGGTCCGGGCGCTCCTCCTCCGGCCCTTCCAGAGCCTCCAGGAACAGCGACGCCGTGCTCAGCATCTGGTCGACGTAGAGATGGGCGAGCATCAGCAGGTCGTCCTCGCTCCAGCCCTCCGAGACCGGGTCCTTGGCCAGTTCGTCCTTGACCTCCTGGGCGAACCGGGCCAGTTGGCCCCTTATCGCCTCCCGAACCGGCTGAACTCCGCCATGTCGTTCACGAGCGATGAAGCGGACATGGGCGGGGTACCCGTCGACGTGACGGGCGATCAAGTCGATGGTGCGCGTGATGCGTTCCTCGTGGTCGCCCGTCGTGGACACCGTCGTCCGGATCATCGGGTGCAGGCTGCCCAGCGCCTCCTCGACCAGGGCCACGCCCAGATCCGCCGTGGAGCGGAAGTGGCGGTAGAAGGCGGTCGGGGCGACACCGACGGCGCGGGTGACCTCACGCAGTCCCAGGCTGCTCAGGCTCTGCTCCTCCAGCAGCCCGAGGGCCGCGTCGAGGAGTGCCTGACGGGTCTTCTGCTTCTGGGCCTGCCGGATGCCGAGGGTGTGACTCATACCATGCAGTTAACAACTGTTCTCTGGAATTGGAAAGTCATGGGAGGCGTTAGACTGGGAAGTCAGTGAACAACTGTAACTACAACCGTTCACCGAACCCTGGGGGTTGTTTCCCGTGCTGTTCATCGTCGCCGCACTCCTGCTGCTGGGTGTCGTCCTGGGCACCGTGGCCCACGCGCCGCTCACCTTCTCCCTCGCCGTCGGCGCCGTCATCGCCGTCTGGCTCGGCATCTTCGCGCTCCGCGAGCGCGGCCGCCGGCGCCACACGCAGGTTCACTGACACCGCCCACCACCCTTTCGATCCGACTTCGGGAGTCGTGCATCATGCAGCTCACCGCTCCGGCCTCGCGCCGCACCGGTATCCGTGACACCGACGGCATGGCCGTCGCGTCCTTCATCCTCGGCCTGCTCGGCCTGCTCGTGCTCAATCTCTTCCTCGGCCCGATCGCCATCGTGCTGGCGAGTGTCGCCCTGTGGCGCGGCACCGAGCGCCGTGGCCGCGCGTTGCTGGGTCTGGGCCTGGGTGTCGCCGACCTGCTGGTCCTCGCTGCCTTCATGGAGTTCGACAGCACGATCTCGTGGAGCTTCTGAGCCGCCGTCGGACAGCCGTCCGCCGGTACGCCGCGGCCGGGCCCGGGGGCGACGGGCCGTCGCCGCGCCGGAAAGCGGTTCACGATCGGCCGGGCTTGCTCTGAGGCCGGTCCGAGGGGAGCCGTAGAATCGGGCTCACCATGGCTTACCTCGACCACGCCGCGACCACCCCGATGCTCCCGGAGGCGGCAGAGGCGCTCACCGCCCAGCTGGGTGCCACCGGCAACGCGTCGTCCCTCCACGCATCCGGCAGGCAGGCCCGCCGCACCGTCGAGGAGGCCCGCGAGACCCTCGCCGAAGCCCTCGGCGCCCGCCCCAGCGAGGTCGTCTTCACCTCGGGCGGCACGGAGGCCGACAACCTCGCCGTCAAGGGCCTCTACTGGTCACGCCGCGACGCCGACCCGGCCCGCACCCGCGTCCTCGCCAGCCCCGTCGAGCACCACGCGGTCCTCGACGCCGTGCACTGGCTCGGCGAACACGAGGGCGCCACCGTCGAGTACCTGCCGGTCGACCCCCACGGCCGCGTCCATCCCGACGCCCTGCGCGAGGCGATCGCCCGCAGCCCCGACGACGTGGCCCTCGCCACCGTCATGTGGGCGAACAACGAGATCGGGACGATCCTGCCCGTCCGTGAACTCGCCGACGCGGCAGCCGAGTTCGGGGTCCCGCTGCACTCGGACGCCGTCCAGGCCTTCGGCCAGATCCCCGTCGACTTCGCCGCCTCCGGCCTCGCCGCGATGACCGTCTCGGGCCACAAGATCGGCGGCCCCTACGGCATCGGCGCGCTGATCCTCGGCCGCGAACACACCCCCGTACCCGTCCTGCACGGCGGCGGTCAGGAGCGGCATGTGCGCTCCGGCACCCTCGACGTGCCCGCCGTCGCCTCCTTCGCCGTCGCCGGACGGCTCGCCGCCGAGCAGCGCGAGTGGTTCGCCCGTGAGATCGGCGCCCTGCGCGACGCCCTGGTCACCGCGGTCCGCTCGGCCGTGCCGGACGCGATCCTCGGCGGCGACCCGGACCCCGAGGGCCGCCTCCCGGCCAACGCGCACTTCACCTTCCCCGGCTGCGAGGGCGACTCCCTGCTGCTCCTGCTCGACGCCCAGGGCATCGAGTGCTCCACCGGCTCCGCCTGCACCGCCGGCGTCGCCCAGCCCAGCCACGTCCTCCTCGCCACCGGCACCGACCCGGACCTCGCCCGCGGCACCCTGCGCTTCTCCCTCGGCCACACCTCCACCGAGGCCGATGTCGAGGCCCTGGCGAAGGCCATCGGCCCGGCGGTGGAACGGGCCAGGGCGGCGGGACTCACTTAGGGACCCGGCGCCGACGAGCCCCGGGGCTCAGGCCGGGCTCGTACGCGCCCTGCGTATCAGGCGCATGTACTTCTCCCAGTCCCAGTGCCGCCCCGGGTCCGTGTGGTCCGTGCCCGGGACCTCCACGTGGCCGATGATGTGCTCGCGGTCGACGGGTATGTCGTAGCGGGCGCAGATCCGGGCCGTGAGCCGGGCCGAGGCCTCGTACATCTCGTCCGTGAGGTCCTGCGGGCGGTCGACGAAGCCCTCGTGCTCGATGCCGACACTGCGTTCGTTGTAGTCGCGGTTGCCCGCGTGGTACGCCACGTCAAGCTCGCGGATCATCTGCGTGACGCGCCCGTCCTGGCGGACGATGTAGTGCGTGGCGGCCTTGTGCCCCGGGTCCCGGAAGGCCTTCACCGCGCTGTCGTAGCTGCCCTGCGTGACATGGATGATCACCATGTCTATGCCGAAGTCGTCGGGTCGGTCCGCGCGGCGCCAGTTCGCGTCCGACGCCGCCACCCAGCGCGCGCCCGTGTAGTCGACCGCGCCCTCCTCGCGCGGCTTCTCGACGCCCGGAGTCCGCCACCACAGACGCGCCAGCTCGTCACGGGCGAGCACGGCGGAGCCCGCCGCGGCCACCGTGCCACCGATCAGCAGCGCGCGGCGGCCGACCTTCCGGTCGCCGTCCCTCGAAGCCTTCCGCTGTCCCATGTGATCGTCAACGGATACCCGGCGGTCCTGGTTCCCGCGCCCCCGTACCCTGGAAGGGTTATGACTGAGACCCCGCAGCGCCCCCGCCCCCTCCGCGTCCTGGCCGCCATGTCCGGCGGAGTCGACTCCGCCGTCGCCGCCGCCCGCGCGGCCGAAGCGGGCCACGACGTGACCGGCGTCCACCTCGCGCTCTCCGCCAACCCCCAATCCTTCCGGACCGGCGCGCGGGGCTGCTGCACCATCGAGGACTCCCGCGACGCCCGCCGCGCCGCCGACGTCATCGGCATCCCGTTCTACGTGTGGGACCTCGCCGACCGCTTCCGCGAGGACGTCGTCGAGGACTTCGTCGCCGAGTACGAGGCCGGCCGCACCCCCAACCCCTGCCTGCGCTGCAACGAGAAGATCAAGTTCGCCGCCCTGCTCGACAAGGCGCTCGCGCTGGGCTTCGACGCGGTCTGCACGGGCCACTACGCCCAGGTGATCGTGCGCGAGGACGGCACCCGCGAGCTGCACCGCGCCTCCGACATGGCCAAGGACCAGTCCTACGTCCTCGGCGTGCTGGACGACCGGCAGCTCGCCCACGCCCTGTTCCCGCTCGGCGACACCGTCACCACCAAGGACGAGATCCGCGCGGAGGCCGAGCGCAGGGGCCTGGCCGTGGCCAAGAAGCCCGACTCGCACGACATCTGCTTCATCGCCGACGGCGACACCCAGGGCTTCCTCGCGAACCGGCTCGGCCGCTCCGAGGGCGACATCGTCGACGAGTCCGGCGCCAAGCTCGGCACGCACGAGGGCGCGTACGGCTTCACCATCGGCCAGCGCAAGGGCCTGCGGATCGGCACCCCGGCCCCCGACGGCAAGCCGCGCTACGTCCTCGACATCTCGCCCGTGGACAACACGGTGACCGTCGGCCCGGCGTCCGCCCTGGACGTCAGCGCCCTCACCGCGATCAAGCCCCGCTGGTGCGGCGCCGCCCCCACCGGCCCCGGCAGCTACACGGCCCAGCTGCGCGCCCACGGCGGCGAGACCGAGGTGACGGCCGAGGTCGTCGACGGCTCCCTGGAGGTCACGTTCACCGAGCCCGTCCGCGGCGTCGCCCCCGGCCAGGCGATCGTGCTGTACGACGGCACGCGCGTGGTGGGCTCGGCGACGATCGCGGCGACGACCCGGGCGACGGCGGGCGTGGCCTGACCCGGTTCGCGGGGCCCGGGGCGTGCTCCACGCGCGTGTGCCCTGTGCCCCTGTGACGGGCGCCTGCCCCGTGCCCCCGTGACGCGCGACGTGCCCTCATGCCGCCCGGCTCAGTCCCGGCTGAAGAACTCCGTGAGCACCGGCGCCAGGACGTTCGGCTCGACCATGTGCGTCTGCCCCTGGAGCGTGCGGTAGGTGCCGTCGGGGACGGAGTCCGCGATCGCCCGGGCCGCCTCGCGCAGCCACTCGGGGCTCGCGTCGCCCGCCACCGCCAGGACGGGGACGCCGACCGAGCCCAGCCGGGAGCGGGGGACGGTGCCGTCGCCCATCACGGCGTCGTCGTAGGCGAGGCTCGGGGCCATCGCCTCCATCCCGGCCCACATGGGGGACTGGCGGGCGCCCTGGATCATGCCCTCGGCGAGACCCGTCAGCCGCAGGAACAGTTCGACCGCGTCCCCGCGCCGCCCCTCGCCGAGCGCCTCCGTCAGCCGCTCGGTGTACTGCGCACGTTCCCTGGCGCCCTCCTCGGACATCGCGAACGGCGTCTCGTAGACGGCCACGCGCCGCACCGGCAGCCCGCTCGCCGCCGCCTCCAGTGCCAGGGCCCCGCCCGAGGAGATGCCGTACAGCAGCGCCTCGCCGCCCACCGCCTCGATCACCGCGGCCAGGTCCTCGACCTCACGCTCCACGGCGTACGGCGCGGTGTCACCGCTGGCGCCGCGGCCCCGGCGGTCGTACACCACGGCCTGGAAACGCTCCGAGAGCGACACGGCCAGCGGCGCCAGAGTGCCGCCCGTCGACATCGCGCCGCTCACCAGGACGACCGCGGGGCCGCGTCCGGTGCTCTCGTAGGCGATGCGGGTGCCGTCGCGCGAAAGGATCTTCTTGTCCATGCTCATGCAGACTGCCGCACGGCGCGGTGTTCATGGGTGAAGCGGGCGGCGCGTCAGCCGATCAGAACACTTCCACTTCGTAGAAGCACAGGTGGTCCCTGATCTCGGCGACGTCCGGCTTGGGGTCCGGATACGCCCAGACGAGGTCCGCCGCGTCCGGCAGCGACCAGTAGGAGGCGGTGCCCTTGAACGGGCAGTACGTCTGTGTGCCGGACGGTGTCAGCAGGTCCAGGCGCACGTCCTCGGCCGGGATGTAGTACCGCTCGGGACAGCCCGTCTCGCGCAGCACCAGCGACCGGTCGCTCTCGGCCAGCACCTGCCCGCCGTGCACCACGCGCACGTGCCCGCCGCTCCGCTCGATGGTGATGCGATGTCCTCTGGTCACGATCGCCCCTCCTCGGGTAGCCGACTCCACCGGTACAGCGCAGGCTGAAGCGGAGTTCTTCCCTCGCCGCAGGAGGCCCCCATGCCCGCCACGGAACCGGCCGGAAACCGCTCCCGCCTGCTCCACCAGGTCCGGTACGCCGTGCGCCACCCGGAGCGCGTGCCCGCGCACGCCCGGCGCGCGGTGCGGGACGCCTGGCTGCGGCTGCGCCACCCCGACCACATCGCGTACTACCGGGCCGTCATGGCCTCGGACGCGGCCCGCAGCACCGAGGCGGCGGTGGGGCACAACCCCTCGCGCGAACAGTGGGCGCGGATCGGCCGCATGCAGTTCGACTACCTGGTGGGCCACGGCCTGCGGCCGCACCACCGGATGCTGGAGATCGGCTGCGGCAACCTGCGCGCCGGACGGCTGTTCATCGACCACCTCGACACCGGGCACTACTACGGCATCGACATCTCGCCGCACATCCTGCTCGCCGCCCAGGACACCCTCGTGGCCGACAAGCTCCAGCCCAAACTGCCCTACCTGGCGCTCGCCGACGACCTCACCTTCGCCTTCCTGCCGGACGGCCACTTCGACGTCGTGCACGCGCACAGCGTCTTCTCGCACTCGCCGCTGCACGTCATCGAGGAGTGCTTCGCCCACGTCGGCCGGATCCTCGCACCCGGCGGCTTCTTCGACTTCACCTTCGACCGCACCGAGGGCGAGGAGCACCAGGTCCTGCACGAGGACTTCTACTACCGGACGCGGACCCTCACCGACCTCGCAGCGAAGCACGGCCTGGACGCCCGGTTCATGGACGACTGGGAACGCCTGCCGCACCGGCAGTCCAAAATGCGGCTCACCGCGACGGCGGACCGGGCCCGTACGGTGGGTTCATGAACATCTGTGTCTTCCTGTCCGCCGCCGACCTCGACGAGCGTTACACCCGCCCGGCGCGGGAGTTCGCCACGCTGCTGGGCAAGGGCGGCCACACGCTCGTCTGGGGCGGCTCCGACGTCGGCCTCATGAAGGTGGTCGCCGACGGGGTGCAGGAGGCGGGCGGCCGGCTGGCCGGCGTCTCCGTGCAGTTCCTCGCGGCCAAGGCCCGCCCGGGCGTCGACGAGATGGTCGTCGCCAAGGACCTCGCCGAGCGCAAGAAACTGCTCCTGGAGCGGGCCGACGCCGTGGTGATCATGGTCGGCGGCACGGGCACGCTCGACGAGGCGACCGAGATCCTGGAGCTGAAGAAGCACGGGCACACCGACAAGCCGGTGGTCCTGCTCAACACCGCGGGCTTCTACGACGGCCTGAAGGAGCAGTTCCGCCGCATGGACGCCGAGGGCTTCCTGCCCCGGCCGCTCACCGACCTGGTGTTCTTCGCCGAGGAGCCGGTGGGGGCGCTGGCGTATCTGGAGGAGAGCCGGGGCATCGAGTGACCTAGCGGCCCTGTGATGGACCTCCGCAGCATCGCGACGCGGCCCTGATGCGAGCATGGCGGCATGGCTACTCATGTGATCACCGGAGCCGGCTCGGGCATCGGCGCGGCCGTGGCCCGCCGCCTGCACGCGCGCGGGGACGAGCTCGTGCTGCACGCGCGCGACGCGGGCCGCGCCAAGGAGCTGGCGGCCCAGTTCCCCGGGGCGGGGACCCTGGTCGGCGACCTCGCCGACCCGGACCGGCTCTCCTGGGCCTTCTCCCACCAGTCGCTGCCGGACCGGGTGGACTCGCTGCTGCACATCGCCGGCGTCGTCGACCTCGGCCCGGTCGGCGAGCTCACCCCGAAGACCTGGCGCCACCAGCTCAACGTCAACCTGATCGCCCCCGCCGAGCTGACCCGCCACTTCCTGCCCCAACTGCGCGCCTCCCGCGGCCATGTGCTCTTCGTCAACTCCGGGGCCGGCCTCAACGCCCACGCCGACTGGTCCGCGTACGCCGCCTCCAAGCACGGCCTGAAGGCCCTCGCCGACTCCCTGCGCCACGAGGAGCACGCGGGCGGGATCCGCGTCACCTCGGTCTACCCCGGCCGCACGGCCAGCCCCATGCAGGCCAAGGTCCACCAGCAGGAGGGCAAGGAGTACGACGCCTCGAAGTGGATCGACCCGGAGTCGGTCGCCACGACGATCGTCATGGCCCTGGATCTGCCGCGCGACGCGGAGGTCAACGACCTCACGGTGCGCCCGGGAGGCTGACCCCGGGGGAGGCGCTGCGTAGGCTTCTCCGGTGAGTGAAAACAGCCAGTTCAGGTTCGGCGCCGCCACCGGTGTGGGCTCCATGCCGGGCGGCGACGCCCGTGAGGCCGCCAAGACCGTCACCGGCACCTTCGAGGACTTCCCCTTCCTGCCCGAACTGCCCGGCCGGGGACCCGGCGCGGACATGATCGGACGGACCGCCGGGATGCTCGTCGAGCTGTACGCGCGCGTGGAGCCCAGCGGCTGGCGGCTCGGGGACCGGCCGGGGCGGGACACCAAGCGGGCCCGCTCCTGGCTCGGCGAGGACCTCGACGCCCTGGAGGAGTTCACGCAGGAGTACGAGGGGCCGCTGAAGGTCCAGGCCGTCGGCCCCTGGACCCTCGCGGGCGCCCTGGAGCTGCGCAACGGCGAGGTCGCCCTCTCCGACCCCGGAGCCTGCCGCGACCTCGCCGCCTCCCTCGCCGAGGGGCTGCGACTGCACCTCGACGAGGTGCGGCGGCGGATCCCGGGCGCGCAGCTCGTCCTCCAGCTCGACGAGCCGTCCCTCACCGCCGTGCTGCGCGGCCAGGTGAAGACCGCCAGCGGCTACCGCACCCACCGGGCCGTCGACCGGCAGCTCGTCGAGCAGACGCTGCGCGACCTCGTCGGGGTGCACGAGGCGGGGCCGGTCGTGGTCCACTCCTGCGCCCCGGACGTGCCGTTCGCCCTGCTGCGCCGGGCCGGAGCGGCCGCCGTCTCCTTCGACTTCTCGCTGCTCACCGAGCGTGACGACGACGCGATCGGGGAGGCCGTGGAGGCCGGGACCCGGCTCTTCACCGGTGTCGTCCCGGGCACCGAGGGTCCATTGTCAGACCCTGCCGGTAGCGTCATGGGTGTCAGGACGCTGTGGCGCAGGCTGGGGCTGTCTCCGGGGCTTCTCGCGGAGGCGGTCACGGTCACCCCGGCGTGCGGACTCGCGGGGGCCTCCCCGGGGTACGCGCGCACGGCCCTCGCGCACTGCGCCCGGGCGGCGAGATCCCTCGCGGACAACCCAGAGTAACGGGAGGACGACACGGTGGCCGGCGATAAGCAAGCGGAGACGACTACGGTGCCCGCCGAGGCACGGGAGAAGCACGCGCGCCTCGCGGAGCAGATCGAGGAGCACCGCTTCCGCTACTACGTGAAGGACGCTCCCGTCGTCAGCGACGCGGAGTTCGACCAGCTGCTGCGTTCCCTGGAGGCGCTGGAGGAGGAGCACCCGGAGCTGCGCACGCCGGACTCGCCGACCCAGAAGGTCTCCGGGTCCTACGAGACGGAGTTCACGGCGGTCGAGCACCGCCAGCGCATGCTCTCCCTCGACAACACGTTCAACGACGAGGAGATGGCCGCCTGGACGGAGCGCATCGCCAGGGAGCTGGGCGAGCAGGAGTACCACTTCCTGTGCGAGCTGAAGGTCGACGGCCTCGCGGTGAACCTCACCTACGAGCACGGCCGCCTCACCCGCGCGGCCACCCGCGGCGACGGCCGCACCGGCGAGGACATCACCCCGAACGTGCGGACGATCGCGGAGATCCCCGACCGCCTCAAGGGCGACCACGTCCCCGACCTCGTGGAGATCCGCGGCGAGGTCTACTTCCCGATGGAGAAGTTCCAGGAGCTCAACGCCCGCCTCGTCGAGGCCGGTGACAAGCCCTTCGCCAACCCGCGCAACGCGGCGGCGGGTTCACTGCGCCAGAAGGACCCGCGCGTCACCGCCACCCGCCCCCTGCACATGGTGGTGCACGGCATCGGCGCCCTGGAGGGCTTCACCGGCCTGACCCGCCTCTCCCAGGCCTACGACCTGCTCAAGACCTGGGGCCTGCCCACCTCCCGGCACAACAAGGTGGTCGACGGCCTGGAAGGCGTCCGGGAGTTCATCGCCTACTTCGGCGAGAACCGCCACTCCGTGGAGCACGAGATCGACGGCGTGGTCGTCAAGCTCGACCAGATCCCCCTGCAGGGCCGCCTCGGCTCCACCTCGCGCGCCCCGCGCTGGGCGATCGCCTACAAGTACGCGCCGGAGGAGGTCAACACCAAGCTCGTCAACATCCGCGTGGGCGTGGGCCGCACCGGCCGCGTCACCCCGTACGCCCAGGTCGAGCCCGTCACGGTCGCGGGCTCCGAGGTCGAGTTCGCCACGCTGCACAACCAGGACGTGGTCAAGGCCAAGGGCGTCCTCATCGGGGACACGGTCGTGCTGCGCAAGGCCGGTGACGTCATCCCGGAGATCCTCGGCCCCGTCGCCGACCTGCGCGACGGCACCGAGCGCGAGTTCGTGATGCCGAGCGAGTGCCCCGAGTGCGGCACGGCGCTGCGGCCCATGAAGGAGGGCGACGTCGACCTGCGCTGCCCCAACGCCCGTACCTGCCCGGCCCAGTTGCGCGAGCGCCTGTTCTACCTCGCCGGCCGCAAGGCCCTCGACATCGAGCACTTCGGCTACGTCGCCGCCGCCGCCCTCACCGCCCCGCTGGAGCCGGAGACGCCGCCGCTGGTCGACGAGGGCGACCTCTTCGACCTCACCATCGAGCAGCTGCTGCCCATCAAGGCGTACGTCCTCGACCCGGACAGCGGCCTGCCCAAGCGTGACCCGAAGACCGGCGAGGAGAAGATCGCCACGATCTTCGCGAACCAGCAGGGCGAGCCCCGCAAGAACGCGGTCGCCATGCTGGAGAACATCGCGGCGGCCAAGGAGCGCCCCCTGGCCCGCGTCATCACCAGCCTGTCGATCCGTCACGTCGGACCCGTCGCCGCCGAGGCACTGGCCCGCGAGTTCCGCTCGATCGAGCGGATCGACCAGGCCACGGAGGAGGAGCTGGCGGTCACCGAGGGCGTCGGCCCGACCATCGCCGCCTCCCTCAAGCAGTGGTTCGCCGAGGACTGGCACCGCGACATCATCCGCAAGTGGAAGGCCGCGGGCGTCCGCATGGAGGCCGAGAGCACCGGCGAGGACGAGGGGCCGCGCCCGCTCGAAGGCCTCACCGTCGTCGTCACCGGCACGCTCGAACACTTCACGCGGGACGGCGCCAAGGAGGCGCTGCAGAGCCGCGGAGCGAAGGTGACCGGCTCGGTTTCGAAGAAGACGTCGTTCGTCGTGGTGGGCGACAGCCCCGGATCGAAGTACGACAAGGCGATGCAGCTGAAGGTTCCGGTCCTGAACGAGGAGGGGTTCGGCGTCCTGCTGGAGCAGGGACCGGACGCGGCGGCCGAAGTCGCCCTTTCGGCCGAGGAGTAGCGGTTGAAGGCCACCCGTTCGGCGCATACCAGATGCATACGGGTGGCCGGGGCGCATTCGGGCAACCGTCTGCGACCGCTGCCCGTGGAAGCCTTCTGCGGCCTACTGTTGAGATGTGCGCCTGCCGTGCCCAGCTGCGGTCGGGGCATCTTCGTGCTCGCACAGAGCGCGGGGAAGGGTTTTCCGACGCGGGCCGCCCAGGGGTTGTCGGGCACCGGGCCGCGGGGCGTGGGGCACCGCCGGCTGTGAGAGGGACGGGAATGGAACCGACCGAGAGCGCCGCGCCGGGCTCACGGCTGCACCTGCGCCGCATGGCGGTCGCATGGCGTGCGGTCCGTGAGGCCGTGCGGTCGGCGGGGCGTCCGGGGGCGGGGGTGCGCGCCGTCGGACAGTACACCCCGGACGGGCGCGGCGGCGGAGGGCGTGCCGCGGACGGTCCCGGGGCACAGCCGACCATCGAACACACTACCGGGCCGGCCGGCGCGGATCCGGACGAGGACGGCGAGCGGCACCAGTCCTGGCCCGCGCTGCCCGCGGCTGTCGTCGCGGCGGCCGGGTTCGTCCTGGGCGCCGGCTTCTACCGGGCCTTCACCGGCGGCCACGCGCTCTTCCCGGCCGGCACGGCCGGCTGGTCGCTGGCCGTGCTCACCGGCATCATCGTCGGCCACCTCGTGATGCTGGGCCGCTCCCGCTGGTGGGGCGGCACCGGCTCGGGCGCCGCCCTCACCCTCGCCGTGCTGCTGCTCTACGGCTGGGTTCCGGCCGGCATGGTCAGCCTCACGGTCGTCGTGCTGGTCGGTACGGCCCGCCGCAACCGCTGGCGCCAGGGCGTGCTGCACGGTGCGGTCGACCTCCTCGGCATCGGCGCCGGCGCGCTCGTGCTGGGCGTCTTCGGAACCGTGCCGTCCGTCGAGTCACCGGCGGAGCCCGCCGCCTGGACCCTCGCGACCGCACCTCAGGTCGTCCTGGTCGCCGTCGCCTACCTGATGGTCACCCGCGTCCTGCTCTGGTACCTGCACGCCCCGCGCCCCGGCCTGCCCACCGTCGCCCGCACCGCCCTGGTCAGACAGGGCCTGGTCGCCGTCGCGCTGCTGGGCATCGCGCCGCTGCTCTGCGTGGTCGCCGTGGCCAAGCCCATCCTGCTGCCGTTGTTCTCCATCCCCCTGATCGCCCTGGACTCCACCCTGTGGATAGCCCGTGCCCGGGCGGAGGAGCAGCTGCGTGACCCGCTGACCGGGCTGCCCAACCGCCAGTGGCTGCTGGAGCGCATCTGGACCGCGCTGGACGACGCGGAGCGGATCGACGCCCGAGCCGCCCTGATGCTGATCGACCTGGACCGGTTCCGGTCGGTCAACGACACGCTCGGTCATCTCGCCGGTGACCGGCTGCTGTTGCAGATCGCCGACCGGCTGCGGGTGGCGCTGCCGCGCGGGGCGGAGGCCGCCCGGCTCGGCGGGGACGAGTTCGCCGTCTTACTCCCGGTCGCCGACTCCACGACCTCCGCGACCCGGGTCGCCCGCAACCTCGTGGCCGCCCTCAGCTCTCCCCTCGACCTCGACGGCCTCACCCTCGTCCTGGAGGCCAGCGCCGGGGTCGCCGTCTTCCCCGACCACGCCCTGGACGCCGAAGGGCTGCTGCGGCGGGCGGACGTGGCGATGTACCAGGCGAAGCGGGACCGCACCGGCGTCGAGGTCTACGAGTCCAAGCGCGACTCCAACACCCCAGACCGGCTCGGCCTGCTGGGCGATCTGCGCCGCGCCCTCGACGCGCACGAGGTGCATCTGCACTACCAGCCCAAGGTCCGCTTCGACGGGCAGGTCGCGGGCCTGGAGGCCCTGGTCCGCTGGGTGCACCCCGAGCGGGGCAAGGTGCCGCCGGACGAGTTCATAGCGATCGCCGAGTCCTCGGGCCTGATGCCCCACCTCACCGAGTACGTGCTGGAGACCGCGCTCGGTCAGGTCGCGCGCTGGCGGGAACAGGGCCTGTTCGTCCCGGTCGCGGTGAACGTCTCCCCGCGTGATGTGCACACCCCCGGCTTCGCCGGCTCCGTCGCCGCCCGGCTGGCCCGGCACGGCGTCCCGGCGGGAGCGCTCCAACTGGAGATCACGGAACACGTCCTCCTGGAGGATCCGCAGCGCGCCGCCGACACCCTCAACCAACTGACCGCGCACGGCGTGAAGATGTCGCTCGACGACTTCGGCACGGGCTACTCCTCGCTCGTGCACCTGCGCCGGCTGCCGGTGAGCGAGCTGAAGATCGACCGTTCGTTCGTGGCCCGGCTCGCGGTCGACGCCGAGGACGCGGAGATCGTGCGCTGCACGGTCGACCTCGCCCACTCTCTCGGCCTGCTCGTCGTCGCCGAGGGCGTCGAGGACGACGAGACCTGGGAACGCCTGCGCGACCTGGGCTGCGACGCCGTCCAGGGCTGGCTGGTCGCTGCGGCGATGCCCCCGGAGGAGACCACGGCGTGGCTCCGGGCGCGGGGGCCCCGGGGGTGGCAGCGGCCACGCGCCGCTCTGCCCGCGGCGACGGCCGACGAGTAGGGCCGTACTCCCGCTGCTTCGCTCGCCCGGCTGCACCGCTGCCGGGTGACATGGGCGGCGGGCCCGTCGGGCGCGCGGCCGCCGCCGGCCTGCCCGGCCCGGTTCTCCTCGGGCGAGCGCTCAGCTCGTGCCGGGCGGCACGAAGTGGCCGATCAGCAGCGCCAGCCGTTGCTCGTGTGCCTCCTCGGGCAGCCGGCCGCTGCGCATCAGGGTCACCAGCCCGTGCAGCCCGGCCCAGTACGTCTCCGTCAGCAACCCCGTGTCCTCGCCCTCGGCCGCGATCGGCCGGACGGCCTGCAGCAGCTCGCCGAAGGCGTCCTGGAGGGCCGCCGGCGCCTCGGGGGTGGCGAAGGGCAGGTCCACGGCGAGCGTGAAGATCACGTCGTAGAGCGCGGGCCGCCGCCGGGCGAAGGCGGTGTACGCGCGGCCCACCGCCGCCAGTGCCTCGCGGGCGCTCCCGGCCGCCGTGCGCGCCGCCCGCAGCTCGTCGGCCAGCTCCTCGCAGCCCTGCACCGCCACCGCCGCCATGATCGCGCCCTTGCCCTTGAAGTGGCTGTAGAGGACCGGCTGGCTGTACTCGATCTCGTCGGCGAGCCGGCGCGTGGTCACCGCGTCCCAGCCCTCCGCCTCCGCCAGTTCCCGCGCGGCCGTCACGATCAGCTGCTCGCGCTCTGCTCGTTCGCGCTCCCGGCGCGTCTGGATCGTCATGAGAGAAATCCTAGCACCGCTAGCGTTCCTGTCGATGCTCTGCTAGCTTCGCTCTTGTTCCTAGCGCTGCTAGAAACCGCGTGCAGGAAACGGCCTGCCGGAAATCGCCTGCTGCATTTCGAGGAGAGTCATGACCATCACCGCCTACACCCTGGCTGTCGTGCTCAACCTGTTCTGCCTGTTCCTGGGCTACCGGTTCCTGTTCCAGCCCGCCGCCGCGGCCGCCGGATACGGTGTCCCGGCCGACCCCGGCGGCGACGCCGGTGCCTACCTGACCATCAAGGGCCTGCGGGACGGCACCCTCGGGCTGGTCGGTCTGGCGCTGCTCGCCTTCGCGGGGGCCGGAGCCGAGGCCTGGTTCATGCTCGCCGTGGCCCTCATACCGCTCGGCGACACACTGATCGTGCTGCGCAACGGCGGCACGAAGGCGGTGGCGTTCGGGATCCACTTCGCCACCGCGGTCGTCATCCTGATCACCGCCGGACTGCTCTTCGCGGTCTGAGGGGGCCCCGAGAGCCTCCGGGCGGCAAACCGTTTCACGGGCACGGCCCCTCGCCCCATAGGATTGGGCCAAATCACATCCACTCACCCCAGAGGATCGCTGCATGCCTGGCATCACGCGCGAGGAGGTCGCCCACCTCGCCCGGCTGGCGCGTCTGGAGCTGAAGCCCGAAGAGCTCGACCACTTCGCGGGACAGCTGGACGACATCATCGGCGCGGTCGCCCGCGTCAGTGAGGTCGCCGACCAAGACGTACCGCCGACCTCGCACCCGCTCCCGCTGACGAACGTCATGCGCGTGGACGAGGTCCGTCCGTCGCTCACCCCCGAGCAGGCGCTCTCCGGCGCCCCGGCCCAGGAGCAGCAGCGTTTCAAGGTGCCGCAGATCCTGGGGGAGGACTAACAGCCATGACGGACATCATCAAGCTCACGGCCGCCGAGACCGCCGCGAAGATCGCCTCCGGCGAGCTCACCGCGGTCCAGGTCGCCGAGGCCCACCTCGCCCGCATCGAGGCCGTCGACGAGAAGGTTCACGCCTTCCTGCACGTCGACCGCGAGGGCGCCCTCGCCCAGGCCCGTGCCGTGGACGAGAAGCGCGAGCGCGGCGAGAAGCTCGGCCCGCTGGCCGGCGTGCCCCTGGCGCTGAAGGACATCTTCACCACCGAGGGCGTGCCCACGACCGTCGGTTCGAAGATCCTCGAAGGCTGGATCCCGCCGTACGACGCGACCGTCACTCAGCGGCTCAAGGCCGCCGACGTCGTCATCCTCGGCAAGACCAACATGGACGAGTTCGCCATGGGGTCCTCCACCGAGAACAGCGCCTACGGCCCGACCGGCAACCCGTGGGACCTCACCAAGATCCCCGGCGGCTCCGGAGGCGGTTCGTCCGCAGCGCTGGCCTCCTTCCAGGCCCCGCTCGCCATCGGCACGGACACCGGCGGCTCCATCCGCCAGCCCGCCGCTGTCACCGGCACGGTCGGTGTCAAGCCGACGTACGGCGCGGTCTCCCGTTACGGGATGGTCGCCTTCTCCAGCTCCCTGGACCAGGGCGGGCCCTGCGCCCGCACGGTCCTGGACGCGGCCCTGCTGCACGAGGTCATCGCCGGGCACGACCCGCTCGACTCCACCTCCATCGACGAGCCCGTCCCGGCGGTCGTCGAGGCCGCCCGCAACGGCAGCGTCGAGGGCATGCGCGTCGGCGTGGTCAAGCAGTTCCGCGGCGAGGGCTACCAGGCCGGTGTCATCCAGCGGTTCGACGAGTCGGTCGCGCTGCTCAAGGAGCTGGGCGCCGAGATCGTCGAGCTGGACTGCCCGTCCTTCGACCTGGCGCTGTCGGCGTACTACCTGATCGCGCCCTCGGAGTGCTCCTCGAACCTGGCCCGCTTCGACGGCCTGCGCTACGGCCTGCGGACCGGCGACGACGGCACGAACTCCGCCGAGGCGGTCACCTCGCTCACCCGCGAGGCCGGTTTCGGCCCCGAGGTCAAGCGCCGCATCATGCTCGGCACGTACGCCCTGTCGAGCGGCTACTACGACGCCTACTACGGCAGCGCCCAGAAGGTCCGCACGCTGATCAAGCAGGACTTCGACAAGGCGTTCGAGCAGGTCGACGTGATCGTCTCCCCGACGACCCCGACCACCGCCTTCGCGATCGGCGAGCGCGCCGACGACCCGATGGCGATGTACCTCGCCGACCTGTGCACCATCCCGACCAACCTGGCGGGCAACGCGGCCATGTCGCTGCCGTGCGGTCTCGCCCCGGAGGACAACCTCCCGGTCGGCCTGCAGATCATCGCCCCCGTCATGAAGGACGACCGCCTGTACAAGGTGGGAGCAGCCGTCGAGGCCGCCTTCGTGGAAAAGTGGGGCCACCCGCTGATCGAGGAGGCTCCGTCGCTGTGAGCGCACTGTCCAAGGCCAAGGGCTTCAAGAAGTCCAAGTCCGGTCTGTACGTCTCGATGGCCACGTCGGCGTTCGGCGCCGTCGGTGTCTACAAGCAGATCAAGAAGGCTCGCGGAGACAACGACACGCTGCGGCTGCTCGACGCCGTCGTGACCGGCGCCGCGGTCGTCACCAACCTGGCCATTCTCTACCGCGAGCTGAAGCGGCTGGGCGACGACGACGTCCTGCTGGGCTGAGAGGGAACCTTCACCGTGACCACCACGACCGACCTGGTGTCGTACGAGGACGCACTCGCGTCGTACGACCCCGTCATGGGCCTCGAGGTCCATGTCGAACTCGGCACCAAGACCAAGATGTTCTGCGGCTGCTCGACCGCCCTCGGCCAGGAGGCCAACACGCAGACCTGCCCGGTCTGCCTCGGCCTGCCCGGCGCGCTCCCGGTCGTCAACGCGACCGGCGTCGAGTCCGCCATCAAGATCGGCCTCGCGCTGAACTGCGAGATCGCCGAGTGGTGCCGCTTCGCCCGGAAGAACTACTTCTATCCGGACATGCCGAAGAACTTCCAGACCTCCCAGTACGACGAGCCGATCGCCTTCAACGGCTATCTCGACGTGCAGCTGGAGGACGGCGAGACCTTCCGCGTGGAGATCGAGCGCGCCCACATGGAGGAGGACACCGGCAAGTCGACGCACGTCGGCGGTGCCACCGGCCGTATCCACGGCGCGTCCCACTCCCTGCTGGACTACAACCGCGCCGGCATCCCGCTCATCGAGATCGTCACCAAGCCGATCGAGGGCGCGGGCGAGCGTGCCCCCGAGGTCGCGCGGGCCTACGTCCGTGAGCTGCGCGAGCTCATCAAGGCGCTCGGCGTCTCCGAGGCCCGGATGGAGATGGGCCAGATGCGCTGCGACGTGAACCTGTCGCTGCGCCCGAACGGCACCGAGAAGTTCGGCACCCGCTCGGAGACGAAGAACGTCAACTCGCTGCGGTCCGTGGAGCGCGCGGCCCGCTTCGAGATCCAGCGGCACGCGGCCGTGCTGTCGTCCGGCGGCACGATCATCCAGGAGACCCGGCACTTCCACGAGGACACGGGGTCGACGACCTCGGGCCGTGTGAAGGAGGAGGCCGAGGACTACCGGTACTTCCCGGAGCCCGACCTCGTCCCGGTGGCCCCGTCCCGCGCGTGGGTCGAGGAGATCCGGGCCGGGCTGCCCGAGCTGCCGCTGGTCCGCCGCAACCGGCTCCGCGAGGAGTGGGGCGTCTCGGCCACCGACATGCAGGCCATCCTCAACGCCGGTGCGCTGGAGCCCATCGTCGCCACGATCGAGGCCGGGGCGGACGCCGCCTCCGCCCGCAAGTGGTGGATGGGCGAGCTGGCCCGCAGCGCCAACGAGTCGGGCAAGGCCCTCGACGAGCTGGCGATCACGCCGGCACAGGTGGCCCGGGTCACCGAGCTCGTCACGAAGGGCGACCTGAACGACAAGCTGGCCCGGCAGGTCATCGAGGGCGTCCTCGCGGGCGAGGGCACCCCGGACGAGGTCGTCGACAAGCGCGGTCTGAAGGTCGTCTCCGACGAGGGCGCGCTGACGGCCGCCGTCGACGAGGCCATCGCCGGCAACCCGGGCGTCGCGGACAAGATCCGCGGCGGCAAGGTGGCCGCGGCCGGCGCCCTGGTCGGCGCGGTCATGAAGGCGACCAGGGGTCAGGCCGACGCGGCACGCGTCAAGGAACTGATCCTTCAGAAGCTGGGCGTCAGCGAGGGCTGACCGCCCGTGGACCCGACGAGGGGGACGCACCGGACTCGGTGCGTCCCCCTCGTCATTCACTCAGAGGCGGCGGCCGACGACCCGGACGAAGCCCAGCGTCTCGCCCCGGTCGAGGCGCAGCATCTCGGCGCACCGGCCGGCCATCCGGACGTGCCACTCGTCCGTGTGCTCCTCGGCCACGACCTCGCACCAGCGCAGCCAGTCGCGCCAGCCGTCCTCCAGCCAGTCCGCGGTCTCGACCTCCACGGCCCCGCTGCGGGTCCAGTGGCGTCGCCACCACGCCGCGGTGTGGAAGCACCAGAAGTCGGGCTCCCAGTACGGCTTGAGGTGCTCCGGCGGCTCGACGCCGTCGATCTCCTCGCGCAGCGCCGGTACGACGACGCCGATCCGCCCGCCCGGCTTCAGCAGCCGGGTCAGCGTGGGCAGGTAGAGGTCGTTGGTGCCGAAGTACTGGTACGCGTCGATGCTCACGATCGCGTCGAAGCTGCCCTCGCCGAACGGCAGGTCGTGCGCCTCGGCGAACACGGGCAGGACACGGTCGCCGACGCCCGCCTCGGCGATGCGCCCGGCGTTCTCGTCGGGCTTGATCCACAGGTCCGCGGCGGTGACCTGGGCGCCGTACTCCCTGGCGAGGAAGATCGACGTCATGGCACGGCCGCAGCCCAGGTCGAGCACGCGGGAGCCGGGGCTCAGGGTGTCGAGCCCCAGGGCGGGGGCCAGCCACTCCAGCAGCCACAGCGCGTGCGGGCCCATCTGGTTGTCGATGGTCCAGCGGGCGTCGTAGCCGTTGCTGCGGGGGTAGCCGGGGTGGCTCACACGGTCAGCGAGGGGGTCGTTCGAGGTCCGGGAAGTGATGTCCGACATCGGTGAACGGGCTCCTTGAGTCCTTGAGGAAGAACGGGGATGCGGAGGAGCTCGGTCGGACCGTCAAACAATGCACCTGCTTCGGCCGGGCGGCGGGAGGCCGCGGGCGTTTCCTCGGACCGGCCGACGCTAACAGCCCGCCCGTCGGACCCGCACCCGGTTTTCCCGCCCGGCGCGCTACCGTCACGGCCATGAGTGGACGTCCTGATTCCGACACCGACCCCGAGAGCGCGGACTCGGAGGCGGCCGCCGGGCAGGACGGGACCGACGACCCGGCCGAGACCGAGGAAGACGCCCGCCGGGCCCGGTGGACCGCGGCGGGCACCGGCGCCGCGCTGACCCTGGCCGGTCTCGCCGCGGCACTGCTCCGCCTCACCCGCCCCGCTCCGGCACTCGTCCCGGCCGCCTACGCCGGCGGGGCCGCCATATGCGCTGCCGCCGCCCTGCTGGGCTCCCGCGGCCGCACCCGGCGCGCCCTGTGGCTGCTGGTCGCGGGTGTCATGGTGATGGCGCTGGGTGACCAGTTCGACTGAGACCGGCCGCTGTGAATAAGCCCACGAAACCGACAAATGATCTCGTCGGTTTGTAAGAGTGGCAGCGCATTGCTCATGCGTTCTTTGCTGGCTGTTCAGTTCACGTACGACTGTTCCCGGCCAAAGATCCACTCAAGGCAACACTCCGGGAGCACGTTCCGTGGCAGCCCTCGCCCGCTGGTGCGTCCAGCGCCGTCTGCTCAGCGTCCTGCTGTGGCTCCTCGCGTTCGCGGGGGTCGCCGCGGGCGCCGCCGTCGCCGGCACCACGTACTCGAACGACTACCAGGTCCCCGGCACCGAGTCGGGCCGCGCCACCGAGCTGCTGCACGAGGGCTTCCCGCGGCTCGGCGGTGACAGCGACACCGTCGTCTGGCACACCACGTCCGGCAGCGTCCGCGCCGCCGACGTCGAGCAGACGATGACCCGCACCCTGGACCGGATCGAGAACCTCCCCGGCGTGGCCTCGGTCACCAGCCCATACGACGGGCCGGGCACGGGCCGCATCAGCGCGGACGGCCGCACGGCGTACGCCTCGGTCACCTTCGACGACCAGGCCGAGGACATCGCCAAGGGCGAGGCACAGGCCGTCGTCGACACCGCGAAGAGCGCCGAGACCGAGGGGCTCCAGGTGGAGCTGGGCGGCAGCGCCGTCGCGCTCACCGAGTCCTCCGGCGGGCACGTCGCCGAGATCGTCGGCGTGATCGTCGCCGCGGTGGTGCTGTTCCTCGCGTTCGGCTCGCTCGCCGCGTCCCTGCTGCCCATCGCCACCGCCCTGGTCGGCGTCGGCACCGCCTACGCCGGGATCGTGCTGCTCGGGCACGCCATGACGGTCGCCGACTTCGCCCCCATGCTGGGCATGCTCGTCGGGCTCGGCGTCGGCATCGACTACGCGCTGTTCATCGTCACCCGGCACCGGCGCGGTCTGAAACGCGGGCTGTCCGTCACCGAGGCCGCCACGAACGCCGTCGCGACCACGGGACGGGCGGTCGTCTTCGCGGGTGCCACCGTTTGCATCGCCCTGCTGGGCATGCTGATCCTCCGGCTGAGCTTCCTCAACGGCGTCGCCATAGCGGCCAGCCTCACCGTGATCCTCACCGTCGCCGCCTCCGTGACCCTGCTGCCCGCCCTGCTGTCCTTCATAGGCATGCGCGCGCTCAGCCGCCGCGAGCGCCGCCGCCTCGCGGAGCAGGGCCCCGAACCCGAGGTGCCCACCGGCTTCGCGGCTCGCTGGTCGGCCTTCGTGGAACGCCACCCCAAGGTGCTCGGCGCGGTCGCCCTGGTCGTCATGGCCGTCCTCGCGCTGCCCACCCTCTCCCTGCACCTGGGCACCTCCGACCAGGGCAACGGCCCGAAGACGGCGACCACCCGCCAGGCCTACGACCTGCTCGCCGACGGATTCGGCCCCGGCGTCAACGGCCCGCTCACCCTCGTCACCAAGGTCGACGGCGCCGACGACAAGCTCGCCCTCGGCAACCTCGACGGCACCCTCCGCGCCACCGACGGCGTCGCCTCGGTGACCCCGGTGACCTTCGACTCCGGCGGCCGCACCGCGTACCTCACCGTCGTACCGGAGTCCTCCCCGCAGTCGAAGCAGACCAGCGACCTCGTCGACCGGCTGCGCGAAGAGGTGCTGCCGCGCGCCGAGTCGGGCACCGCGCTCGATGTCCAGGTGGGCGGCATGACGGCCGGCTACGACGACTTCGCCGACGTCATCGTCTCCAAGCTGCCCGTCTTCGTCGGGGTCGTCATCGGCCTGGGCTGTCTCCTGCTCCTGCTCGCCTTCCGCTCGATCGGCATCCCCCTCAAGGCCGCCGCGATGAACGTCGCCGCCGTGGCCTCCGCCTTCGGGGTGGTGGTCGCGATCTTCCAATGGGGCTGGGGCAGCGAACTGCTCGGCCTCGGCAGCGCCGGGCCCATCGAACCCTTCCTGCCCGTGATCATGGTGTCGGTGCTCTTCGGCCTCTCCATGGACTACCAGGTCTTCCTGGTCAGCCGGATGTACGAGGAGTGGCTCGAGACCGGTGACAACCGGCGGGCCGTGCGCGTCGGCCTCGCCGAGACCAGCCGGGTGATCAACTCGGCGGCCGTCATCATGATCTCCGTCTTCCTCGCCTTCGTGCTCAGCGGCGACCGGGTGATCGCCATGTTCGGCATCGCCCTGGCCGCCGCCGTCGCCCTGGACGCCTTCGTCCTGCGCACGCTCCTCGTCCCGGCCCTGATGCACCTGCTCGGCGGCGCCAACTGGTGGCTGCCCCGCTGGCTGGACAAGCGCATGCCGCGCATCAGCATCGAGCCGCCCGAGAGCCGCGCCGCCCATGAGAGGCTGGCCGCCGCGACGGACGCCGAGGTGGCGGACGTCCTGGCGGAGGAGGAGCGGCAGCGGGATGTACGCGATATCCCTGGGTGACGACGCCGAGCTGAAACCCCTGGAGCCGTGGCACGCCGCGGAGTTCCTGGCGCACCTGGAGCGGGGACGGGACTTCATCGGGCAGTACATCCCGTTCGGGACGACCGAGACGGACCTGCCCTCGGCCCGCGCGAAGCTCCAGCGCTACGCCGACATGCGCGCCGCCGACACCGGCTCCCTGCACGGCCTGTGGCTGGAGGGATCCCTGGTGGGCGGGGTGCTGTTCCTGAACTTCGACGCGGCGACCGGCAACTGCGAGGTCGGCTGCTGGCTGGAGCCCGCCGCCACGGGCCGGGGTCTGGTCACGCGCGCGATGCGGGTCCTCATCGACTGGGCCGTCGAGCAGCGCGGCATCCACCGCGTCGAATGGGTCGCCGCCTCCGGCAATCAGGCGAGTCTGAACGTGGCGCGCCGACTCGGAATGACCCGCGACGGTGTACGACGCGAGGCCCACCCCTATGGTGGCGTACGGCACGATCTCGAAGTCTGGTCCGTGCTGGCGCCCGACTGGCGCGCCGCACGCGCGCGTGCGGCTCACAACGATCATTAAGAGACTTCTCAGACAGCGAACCTACGGTGCGAGACATGGCAACGAACGCAGTGGACGAGACCGAGGCCACCAAGGCCACGACCGATGAGAAGGCGGTGGACACCACCGAGTCCGACGAGGCGCCCCGGACCGAGGTCACGGCCGCGGCCGACGACGCGCCGGCCAAGGAGGAGAGCCCCTCGGGCGTCGGCCAGGGCGCCGCTGCCGTGGTCTCCGCCGCGCTGGGCGTCGTCTCGCTCACCGGCAGCTGGATCGGCACCGTCGCCTCCGCGCGCCAGAACCTCATCGGTCAGCTGGAGACCGCGCAGAACGCGGGCGTGGCCCAGCAGATCCAGGCGGTCTACGGCGACGCCTGGCAGACCACCGCCCTGTGGGGCGGCCTGTTCGCGCTGATCGCGCTGGTCGTCGGCGTCGTCACGCTGGCCCGGCCCGCCTTCGGCACGCCGGGCAGGGTCCAGGCCCCCTGGATCAAGTCCGTCGCCTGGGCGGGAGTGGCGCTCGGCGTCATCGGCCTGTTCCTGGCCGTCCTCAAGTACACCGGCATCCTGCTGGGACTGCCGTCCGCGAGCTGAGCGCCCGAGAGCTGAGAGCCCGCAGGTCCTGAGGGGTCTTAGGCGGTTCCGTGAGCACCTTACGGAGTCCCTGAGGCCCCTCGGCCGCGTCTAAGGCACCGTGCGCCGCCGAAGATGCGGAACTCTCCCGATGTGGCGGCCCCGCCTGGGGGACGAGAGTGAGGTCATCACGGAGAAACCCTCCGTGACCGGCCTCTCCTCGAAGGACACACCATGTACGAGTACGAGCTCCAGCAGCTGCGCACCTCCGACCTCATCCGCCGGGCCGACCACGCCCGCCTGGTCCGCGAGGCCGCCCGGGCCCGCCGCGCGGCCCGCCACGAAGGAGGCGGGGACTCCGCCGAGCACGAGAGCCATAGCCGCCGCTTCCGCCGGATCCGGTCCGCCCGGACGGCGTGAACACCGGGGCGGGACCGGTCGCCGCCGTGGCCGTCAGGGGAGCAGCGGCCGTCGTTCGCACAGGAACGGCGGCCGCTGCTCCGGCCGTTCGACGGAAAACCGGTCCCACGCCCTCGGACCCGCATGCGATGCTCGGGCCTGTGGAAACCCAGTCCGTCAGCCCCGTCTTCGTCGGCCGTGCCGAGGAACTGGGCACGCTGTACGACGCCCTCGCACGCGCCTGCGAGGGCGAGCCGCAGGCGCTGCTCATCGGCGGGGAGGCCGGGGTCGGCAAGACCCGCCTCGTCGAGGAGTTCGCCGCCGCCGCCCGTCGGCGCGGGGCGGTGGTCGCACTCGGCGGGTGCGTGGAGATCGGCGCCGACGGGCTGCCCTTCGCCCCCTTCTCCACCGCGCTGCGCGCCCTGCGCCGCGAACTCCCCGGCGAGCTGGCCGCCGCTTCCGCCGGCCAGGAGGAGGAACTGGCCCGGCTGCTGCCCGAGCTGGGCGAGTCGCGGGCCGGGCGGCACGACGAGGACGGCATGGCGCGCCTCTTCGAGCTCACTGCACGCCTGCTGGAGCGGGTGGCCGCCGAGCACACCGTCGTCCTGGCCCTGGAGGACCTGCACTGGGCCGACGCCTCCACCCGCCATCTGCTGTCCTACCTCGTCCGCACCCTGCGCACCGGACGCCTCGTCGTCCTCGCCACCTACCGCTCCGACGACATCCACCGCCGCCACCCGCTCAGGCCCCTGCTCGCCGAACTCGACCGGCTCCGCACGATCCGCCGCCTCGAACTCGCCCGCTTCAACCGCGACGAGGTCGGCCGCCAGGTCGCCGGCATCCTCGCCCACGAACCCGAGCCGGACCAGGTCGACGCGATCTTCCAGCGCTCCGACGGCAACGCCTTCTTCGTCGAGGAGCTCGCCGTCGCCGACCACGAGGGCTGCCGGACGGGCCTGACCGACTCCCTGCGCGACCTGCTGCTCGTCCGTGTGGAGGGGCTGCCGGAGTCCGCCCAGCAGGTCGCCCGGATCGTCGCCGAGGGCGGCTCCACCGTCGAGTACCGGCTGCTGGCCGCCGTCGCCCGGCTCGCCGAGGACGACCTCATCGAGGCACTGCGGGCCGCCGTGAACGCGAGCATCCTCGCCCCCGCACCAGGCGGCGACGGCTACCGCTTCCGCCACTCCCTGGTCCGCGAGGCCGTCAGCGACGACCTGCTTCCCGGCGAACGCTCCCGCCTCAACCGCCGCTACGCCGAAGCCCTGGAGACCGACCCCTCCCTGGTCCCCGCCGACCAGCGGGCGACCCGCCTGGCCAGCTACTGGTACCACGCCCACGACGCCGCCAAGGCCCTGCCCGCCGTCCTCGAAGCCTCCGTCGAGGCCCGCCGCCGCCACGCCTACTCCGAGCAACTCCGGCTCCTGGAGAGGGCGATGGAACTGTGGGACTCCGCTCCCGAGGCCGTACGCGCCACCCTGCGCCCCGTCGACTACACCGAGGTCTATCCCCCCTGCGGCTGCGACCCCGCCACCACGGCGCTGCGCCACCTGGACCTGCTGGCCGAGGCGGCCGTGGCCGGACGGCTCTGCGGGGAGCGCGAACGCGCCCTGAAGATCACCAAGCGGGCCCTGCGCCTGCTGGAGGACGAGGACGATCCCCTGCGAACCGCCTGGTTCTGGATCCAGCGTTCCCGGCTGGTCCAGCGGCTCGCCCGGGGCGACGGCTGGCAGGAGATCGCCACCGCGCAGGAGCTGGTCCGCGGCCTGCCGCCGTCCGAGGTGCACGCCGAGGTGCTGGCCACGGCCGCGCACTGGTCGATGCTCCGTGAACCCGGCCCGGAGACCCTGACGGCCGCCGAGCGGGCCGTCGAGTACGCGCGCATGGTGGGCGCCGACGAGATCGAGTCCAACGCCCGCCTCACTCTCGGCGGGCTCATGGTCGAGGCCGGGCAGATCGAAGCCGGGCTGGCCCACATGTACGAGGTCCGGGACGAAGTGGTGGCCCGTGGCCTCGCGGTCGTCGTGGGCCGCAGCCATGTGAACCTGCCCTCCACCCTGGAGGGCATCGGCCGCTCCGAGGAGGCCGTGACCGTCCTTCGCGAGGGCCTGCGGCTCACCTCCACGATGGGACTGACCGAGTCCGAGGGCTGGGTGTGGGGCAACCTCGCCGAGTCGCTCATCTCCCTCGGCCGCTGGGACGAGGCCGCCGAGGCGGCCGTCAGCGCCCAGCGGCTGGGGCAGACGGCCGGGCCGTACGGGTCGGGCGCCAACAGCCGGGCGTTTCTCGCCCTGGCCCGCGGTGAGGTGCCCGAGGCCGCCCGCCACCTCGCCGAGGCCCGCGCCTCCTACGGCCCGCACGACCCCATGCCGCAGCACGACCTGCCGATCTCCTGCCTCACCGTCGCCGTCGCCGCCGCCGAGGGCCGCCTGGCCGACGCCCGCGCCGAACTGGCCCGCACCCTCGCCTCCGGCTTCCCGCTCGGCACCCAGCGCTACGCCTGGCCGCTGCTGCTCCAGGCGGCCACCGCCGAGGCCGACGCCCGGGCGCTGCCCGCCGCCCGCGACGGCCGCGAGCAGGTCCCGGACGCCATCCTCTCCGCCGTCAAGCGCCTCACCACCCACGCCCCCGTCTGGCTCGCCCATGAGCGGTGGGTCCGCGCCGAACTCCATCGCGCCGAGGGCCGGAGCACCCCGGCCACCTGGTCGGACGTGGTCACCGCCTTCGAACCCCTGGGACGGCCCTACGACCTCGCCCGCGTCCGGTACCGCCTGGCCGAGTCCCTGCTGACGGGCGCCGGCGAGGACGAGCGCGAGCGAGCCACGGAACTGCTGCGGCTCGCCCACACCGTCGCCCGCCACCTCGGTGCCCGGCCGCTCGAGGACGCCGCCACCGCGCTCGCCCGGCGCGCCCGCCTCCCGCTCATGCCCGCCATGGAACCCGGCCCCGCGCCGGCCGACCCCGCCGACGCCCTCGGCCTCACCACCCGGGAACGGGACGTCCTGCGCCTGGTCGCCGCGGGGCAGACCAACCGCCGCATCGCGGAGGAGCTGTTCATCTCACCCAAGACCGCGAGCGTGCACGTCTCGAACATCCTGGGGAAGCTCGGCGTCTCCGGGCGGGGCGAGGCGGCGGCGGTGGCGCACCGGCTGGGGCTGTTCCCGGCCGAGATGGTCATGCCCGGTCCCACGGGCTGAGGCATACGCTGTGAGGGACGTCGCGGATCCCGCGGCCCAGGGAGGCACCGTTGTTCAACGTGTTCGAGGAACTGTTCTCGCCCGGGCGCAAGCACACCCGCGACGAACAGAACCGCCTGGAACTGACCCGTGAGGACGTCGGGGACGGCGATCCCGGACGCGGACCGATAGATCTCGCGTCCGGGAAGGTCGTCGTACGCCCGTCGCAGGAGCACGAGGACGGCGAGGGGGAGTAGCCCCTCGGCCCAGGGTTACGTCACCCGCAGTTCCAGGATCCGGTCGTCGCCGTCCTTCGGGCTGCCCCGGCCGTCCGTGTTGCTGGTGACGAGCCAGAGCCTGTCGCCGCCCGCCGCGACGACCGTGCGCAGCCGCCCGTACTCGCCCTCCAGGAACGCCTGCGGCTCCGCCGAGGCCGCCGTGCCGTTCAGCGGGACGCGCCACAGCCGTTTGCCGCGCAGGCCCGCCATCCAGACCGACCCCTCGGCGTAGGCGATGCCGCTGGGCGAGGCCTCGGCCGTGGTCCACTGGTCGACCGGGTTGTGGAACCCCCCGTCGCCGGACCGGCCCTCGGCCTCCGGCCAGCCGTAGTTGTCGCCCGGTTTGATCGCGTTGAGCTCGTCCCAGGTGTCCTGGCCGAACTCCGAGGCGAACAGCCGCTGCTTGCCGTCCCAGGCGAGGCCCTGCACATTGCGGTGGCCGTAGGAGTACACCGGCGAGTTCGGGAACGGGTTGCCCGGCGCCGGCTCGCCCTCCGGGGTCAGGCGCAGGATCTTGCCACCGACGGAGTCCTTGTCCTGGGACAGGCCCGTGTCGCCGCTCTCGCCGGTCCCCACGTACAGCATCTTGTCCGGGCCGAACGCGATGCGCCCTCCGTTGTGGATGAAGCCCTTGGGGATGCCCTTGAAGACCGTGTCGGGAGCGCCGAGCTGCTCGCCGGAGGGCTTCTGTCCGTCGTAGATCATGCGGACGATGCGGTTGTCGGACGCCGACGTGAAGTACGCGTAGACCATGCGGTCCGAGGCGTAGTCGGGGGACAGGGCTATTCCGAGCAGGCCGCCCTCGCCGGCAGCCGAGACCCCCGGCACCTCGCCCACTTCGGTCTTCTTGCCGGTCTTCTCGTCGACCCGGACGATCGTCCCGTCGTCCCGGGAGGCGACGAGCAGGCCGCCGCCCGGCAGCGGAGCGAGGCCCCAGGGGGAGTCCAGGCCCTCGGCGACGGTGCGCACCACCTTCACCGAGCCCCGGGCGGGAGGTGTCTCCTCGGCCGCCTGCCGCGGCGGTGCGGACGACCCCGGTGCCGTCCGGCTCGGGAAGGCGCTGTCGTCCTTGCCGGACGGGCCTCCTCCGTCGGAGGAGCAACCGGCCGTCAGCAGGAGCGCGGCGGCGGCCAGCACGGCCGGGACGGCTCGACGTTGCACGATCATGGTCCCTTCGACGGGGCAGGTCCTTCTCCCTGTCATACACCGCTCGCGGCGTGAGGGTTCCCGATCACGGAACGCCGTAGCGGGAACGCGGGGTTTGCCCGAAACGCACCGGGGCGCAAACCCGCCCCTCAGTCCCACGACCCCTGGGCGGGCGGCAGCGCGGCTATCTCCCTGAGGTCGTCCGGGGTCAGGCGCACCTCCGTCGCCGCCGTGTTCTCCGTGACCCAGCGCTCCTGCTTCGTGCCGGGGACCGGGACCACGTGCGGGCCCTGGGCCAGCACCCACGCGAGGGCGACCTGGGCGGGCGTGACGCCCGCGCCGTGCCGGCGGGCCACGCGGCGCAGACCCACGACGAACGGCTGGTTCGCGGCCATCATCTCGGCCGTGAAGCGGGGGTGCCGGGCGCGCGGGTCGTCCGCCTCGAAGCCCGCGCCGGGGCGCAGCCTGCCGGTCAGGAAGCCGTTGCCCAGCGGCATCGCGGCGAGGAAACCGACGCCCCGCGTCCGGCACCACGGCAGCAGGGCCTCCAGCGCCTCCGGCGACCACACCGACAGCTCCGCCTCCACCGCGCTCACCGGGAAGACCTGCTGCACCCGCTCCAGCTGCCGGATCGTTCCGTCATGCAGCCGGGCCCCGGCCCGGCGACCGGCCCGCGCGCCCACCGCACACAGGCCCAACGCCCGTACCTTCCCGGCCCGGACGAGCTCCGCCATCGCGCCCCAGGTCTCCTCGACCGGCACCTCGGGGTCGGCCCGGTGCAGCTGGTAGAGGTCGATGACGTCGGTCTGCAGCCGCCGCAGCGACGCATCGCAGGCCCGCTTCACATACCCGGGGCGGCCGTTGGCGACGATGTGCTGGTCGCCCACGAGCAGCCCGACCTTCGTCGACACGAACGCGTCGGACCGCCGCTCCTTCAACGCCCGCCCCACCAGCAGCTCGTTGGTGAAGGGGCCGTACATGTCGGCCGTGTCCAGCAGGGACGCACCCAGGTCGAGCGCCCGGTGCACCGCCCTGAGCGACTCGTCGCCCCGCCGCCGCGACGCACTGTAGGCCCAGCTCATCGGCATGCACCCGAGTCCGACGGCCCCCACCGCGAGCGCCGCCGCGCCGATCGTCCTGCGCTCCACCTGGTCGTGACCCTCCCTGTTCGAGCCACCCCAACCTAACCTCTGCCGTCACACGCTCCTGACATAGCCTCCAGAGCATGACTGCTGACGTGTGGCTGCCCATCCCGCCGGACGAGATCGACGGACTCCCCGAGGGCCCGGACTACCGCTTCTGGAACGGCGAGGAGGACTTCCCCGCGGACCCGGCCGACTGCGCCTTCTACGTCGTCCCCTACATGAAGCCCAGCCCGCTGTGCGTACGGCCCATGGGGCGGATGAGCAACATCCGGGTCGTGCAGACCCTCTCCGCCGGGATCGACCACGTGGAGCCGGGGCTCGGGCAGCTGCCCGCGGGTGTGCGGCTGTGCAATGCGCGAGGGGTGCACGAGGCCAGCACCGCCGAGCTCACCCTCGCGCTGATCCTGGCCTCGCTGCGCGGGATCCCCGACTTCGTCCGCGCGCAGGACCGGGGGGAGTGGCTCGGCGGGTTCCGGCCCGCGCTCGCCGACAAGAACGTCCTCATCGTGGGATACGGCTCGATCGGCGAGGCCATCGAGGACCGGCTCGTTCCGTTCGAGGTGGCGCGGGTGGCGCGCGTCGCGCGCTCCGAGCGCACCACGGCGCGCGGTCCGGTGCATCCGCTCACCGACCTTCCCGCGCTGCTGCCGGAAGCGGACGTCGTGATCCTGTCCACCCCCCTCACCGAAGCCACCCGCGGCCTGGCCGGAGCCGACTTCCTGTCCCGGATGAAGGACGGCGCGCTGCTCGTCAACGTCGCCCGCGGCCCCGTCGTCGACACCAAGGCCCTGCTCGCCGAACTGGAGACCGGCCGCATCACCGCCGCCCTCGACGTCACCGACCCGGAGCCGCCGGCGCGCGAACACCCCCTGTGGCGTGCGCCGGGGGTACTCATCAGCCCCCACGTCGGCGGACCCACCTCCGCGTTCCTTCCGCGCGCCAAGCGGCTCCTGGTGGACCAGTTGAACCGCTATGTGAACCGGGAGCCGCTCCGCAACGTGATCCTCACGACGGGTGCATCAACCGACTGAGAGACCTTCGAGCACCGTCCGCAATCCCCCGGGTGCGGTGGGTACTCATATATCTGTTGATCGTCACGGAGCGTAGAGAACCTATGTCCCTGAGTGACGAGACTGGTGTATCGTCCCGACAGGGGCTGCGCCGGGGACCGTTCGGCGCCGGGGACGGACACTTCAGACTGTGAGGGGGGCGACAGGCGATGCACGGCCTTTGGACGAGCGATCCGACGGGACGGGGCTGCCGGCGGCGACCCTGGCGGACGGCCGCGAGCAGACGCGGTCAGCACGCCGATCACGTCGGCCACCACACCCACCACAGCGAACACCACACCGACCACCGTCACCATCACCGCAGGTCCGGCAGGAGCAGAAGGCATGCCCAGCCGGTCCACCGGAGCCCGCGGGACCCGGGAGTCGCGCGGACCGGGAGGGCCCGGTGAGCGCGCCCCCCACCCCCACGCTGGACGGAGCGCTGCGGGCACAGCCTCCTTCCCCGGGCGCGCTGCTGCCTCGCACGCCGGTCACCGGCCGCCGGCCGGGCCTGGCCCTCCAACTCGTCCTCGCCCTGGCCTGCGCGGGATACGCGGTCGGTGCCGCGTTCGGCTGGGGTTCATACGAAGTGGCCCTGTTCATGGGCGACTTCGGGCTGAGCGCCGCGGCCGCCACCGCCGCCGTCTCGTGCTTCCTCTACGCCCGCAGCCGCCGCCCCCGCTTCCGACCCGCCTGGCTGCTGTTCGGCCTCTCCTCGGTCATGGCGTCCCTGGGCAACCTGGTCTGGGGGTGGTACGAGGTGGTCCTGGGCCTGCCCGTGCCCAGTCCCAGCTACGCCGACCTGTTCTTCCTCTGCTTCGCGCCGCCCGCGATCGTCGGCCTGCTCGTGCTCGCCAAGCGGCCGGTGACCAAGGCCGGCTGGGTCTGCCTCGGGCTGGACGCCTGGCTCATCGGCGGCTCGCTGCTGACGCTGGCCTGGAGCCTCGCCCTCGCCCAGGCCGCGAAATCGGAAGGGCCCGGCGTGGCGCACATCGCGCTGTCGCTGGCGTACCCGCTGCTCGACATCGCCCTGGTGAGCATGGTCCTCGCCCTGCATTTCAGGCGGTCCGCGGTCAACCGCTCCGCGGTGAACACCGCGATCGGCGCCCTGGCGCTGACCGTGATGTGCGACGCCCTGTTCACCTCACCGCTCATGCACCACGACTACCGCTCAGGACAGCTGCTCGACGCGGGCTGGTTCGCGGGCTCGCTGCTCCTGGCGTACGCCCCGTGGGCGGGGTCCCGCGCGGAGGGCGACCGGCACGGCTCCGACCGGCACGGCGCCGCCGGGCACACCCGCGTGGTGCACGAGCACGTGCCGGGGCAGCGCGGCGGCACCCACCACCACGCGCCCCTGCCCGGCGCCGAGCACAGCCGGTATCCGGCCACCCGGCCCATCGCCGGCTCCCTCGCCGCCCTCACGCCGTATCTCGCGGCCGCCGTGTGCACCCTGGGGATCCTCTACAACGTCCTCAACGGCCGCAGCGTCGACCGCGTGGTCCTGCTGACCGGAGGCACCGTGGTGCTCGCGCTCGTCGTGCGCCAGGGCATCATGCTGCTCGACAACATCACCCTCACCCAGGAACTGGCGCAGAAGGAGAACCACTTCCGCTCCCTGGTGCAGGGCTCCAGCGACGTCATCATGATCGCCGCACCCAGTGGCGTCCTGAGGTACGTCTCCCCGGCCGCCGCCGGTGTGTACGGCCGCCCGGCGGAGGAGCTGGTGGGTACGGAACTGGCCAACCTCATCCACCCCGAGGACCTGGGCTGCGTCGTGCACGAGGTGCGCAGATTCCTCGCCGCCGACCCGGTCGAGGAACCCACCACGCGCATCGAGTGCCGCTTCCGCTCGGGCGGTGGGGGCACCTCCCGGTCGAGCGAAGCCGAGAGTGGGGGAGGCTGGCTGAACGTCGAGTCGACCGTCAACCGTCACCACGGCGGCCTCATCTTCAACAGTCGCGACGTGACCGAAAGGGTGCGCCTGCAGGCCCAGTTGCAGCACAACGCCGAGCACGACCCGCTCACGGACCTGCCCAACCGCGCCCTGTTCACCAAGCGCGTCCAGCACGCCCTCTCGGGCCGCCGCGCCTCCGACCGGGGCGTGGCCCTGCGCAACACGGCCGTGCTGTTCATCGACCTCGACGGCTTCAAGGCCGTCAACGACACGATCGGGCACCAGGCCGGGGACGAGCTGCTGGTCCAGGCCGCCCGCAGGCTCCAGGAATCCGTCCGGCACGGCGACACCGCGTCCCGGCTCGGCGGAGACGAGTTCGCGGCCCTGATCGCCGGGGACAACACCCGCGACCGGGACGCCCGCGAGCGGCACATACTGGAGCTCGCCGACCGCCTCAGGACGACGCTGTCCCAGCCCTACCTCATCGACGGCAACGATGTCCGTGTCAACGCCTCCATCGGCGTCGCCTTCGCTGAATCCGGTCTCGGCGCCGGTGAACTGCTGCGCAACGCCGACCTGGCCATGTACCGCGCCAAGGCCGGCGGCAAGGGCCGCGTCGAGCTGTACAAGCCGCAGATGCAGCAGGACGTCGTCCGCAAGGCCGAGCTCGCCACCCGTCTGCGGGCCGCGCTGCACGACGGGGAGTTCGCCCTGCTGCACCAGCCGGTGGTGTCCCTGGCGGACGGCCGGATCACGTCGGTGTCCGCACAGGCGCGCTGGCGCTCCTCGCAGGGGGTGCTCTTCACCCCGGCGGAGTTCCTGCGCGTGGCCGACGACGGCGACAGGACCGCCGAGCTGGGCCGGTGGATGATCGAGGAGGCCGTCGAGCAGGCCGCCGAGCGGCACGCGACCGGACTGTCCGTGCCGGTCGTCGTGCGGATGAGCGCCCGCCGGCTGCTGGACCGGTCGATGCCGCTCGGCTCGATCGAGGCGCTGCTCACGCGGCACGGGCTGCCGCCGGGGTCGCTGATCATCGAGCTGTCGGACGCCGACCCGAGGGTCTCCCTGGACGAGCTGGAGCGGCGTCTGGGCGCCCTGCGGCGGGTCGGCGTACGGATCGCGCTCGACGGCTTCGGCAGCGGCTACGCGGCGATCACGGCCCTTCGGCGGCTCCCCGTCGACGTGCTGAAGCTCGACCGCGGTCTGGTCGAGGGCGTCGTCGAGTCCGCGCGGCTGCACAAGATCACCAGCGGGCTGCTGCGCATCGCGGGCGACCTCGGGCTGAAGTCCGTGGCCGAAGGGGTGGATCTGCCCGAGCAGGTCACCGCCCTGCGGGCGATGGGCTGCACGCACGGGCAGGGCATGGCGTTCTCCGGGCCGCTCGACGAGCACCGGCTGCGCCGGGCGCTCGCCGCAGGCCACTGTCCGGTGCCGAACGGTCCGGCCGAACCGGCGTTCGCGGGGGGCGCCCCGCGGGTGTACAGCTCGGGCGTGTCCGCCGTCATCGGAGGCGGCACGGCTCTGCGCTCACATAATGAGACTCCCGTCCCACCTACTTGACAGTGAGTGCGTGCCGGGGAGAGGGTCAGTGCCATGCGCACCCGAATTCTCGTACTTGGAAAGCGCGTCGGCTGACGCTGAGCCTCGACCGCTCAGTGACCCCACCCGGCGCGCTCCCCTCGCTTGCCTTATGGCACGAGGGGTTTTTTGTTGCACAGGCGCCTTTCGTGCAACAGCCGAAGACCGTACAAACCTCGCATAAACCCTCAGCATCTGAGAAGAGAATGCCGATGACCGAGCAGGCCACCGGGGCCCACCACCCGCAGCCCCGGCCCCGATCCGGAGGACACTCCGCCCCCGAGCAGGTGACGGGCGCGCAGTCCCTCATCCGCTCTCTCGAGGAGGTCGGCGCCGACACGGTATTCGGCATTCCCGGCGGTGCGATCCTCCCGGCCTACGACCCGCTGATGGACTCGACCCGGGTGCGCCACGTCCTGGTCCGCCACGAGCAGGGCGCCGGTCACGCCGCCACCGGCTACGCGCAGGCCACCGGCAGGGTCGGTGTCTGCATGGCCACCTCCGGCCCCGGCGCCACCAACCTGGTCACCCCGATCGCCGACGCGCACATGGACTCCGTGCCGCTGGTCGCGATCACCGGCCAGGTGGCGTCGAAGGCGATCGGCACGGACGCCTTCCAGGAGGCGGACATCGTCGGCATCACCATGCCGATCACCAAGCACAACTTCCTCGTCACCAAGGCCGAGGACATCCCGCGGGTCATCGCCCAGGCGTTCCACATCGCCTCCACCGGCCGCCCCGGCCCGGTCCTGGTCGACATCGCCAAGGACGCCCTCCAGGCGAAGACCACCTTCTCCTGGCCGCCCGCCATGGACCTGCCCGGCTACCGCCCGGTGACCAAGCCGCACGCCAAGCAGATCCGTGAGGCCGCCAAGCTGATCACCCAGGCCAAGCGGCCCGTGCTGTACGTCGGCGGCGGTGTGCTCAAGGCCAAGGCCACCGCCGAGCTGAAGGTCCTCGCCGAGCTCACCGGCGCCCCCGTCACCACCACGCTGATGGCGCTCGGGGCGTTCCCCGACAAGCACCCGCAGCACCTGGGCATGCCCGGCATGCACGGCTCGGTCGCCGCCGTCACCGGACTGCAGAAGGCCGACCTGATCGTCGCCCTCGGCGCCCGCTTCGACGACCGCGTCACCGGCAAGCTGGACAGCTTCGCCCCGTTCGCCAAGATCGTCCACGCGGACATCGACCCGGCCGAGATCGGCAAGAACCGCGCCGCCGACGTGCCGATCGTCGGTGACGCCCGTGAGGTCATCGCCGATCTGATCCTGGCGGTCCAGAAGGAGCACAGCGAGGGCCACCAGGGCGACTACAGCGCCTGGTGGAAGGACCTGAGCCGCTGGCGCGACACCTACCCGCTCGGCTACGACCAGCCCGACGACGGCTCGCTCTCCCCGCAGCAGGTCATCGAGCGCATCGGACAGCTCGCCCCCGAGGGCACGATCTTCGCGGCGGGCGTCGGCCAGCACCAGATGTGGTCGGCCCACTTCATCGAGTACGACAAGCCGGGCACCTGGCTCAACTCCGGCGGCGCCGGAACGATGGGCTACGCCGTCCCGGCCGCCATGGGCGCCAAGGCCGGAGCGCCCGAGCGCGCCGTCTGGGCCATCGACGGCGACGGCTGCTTCCAGATGACCAACCAGGAACTGACCACCTGCGCCCTGAACAACATCCCGATCAAGGTCGCCGTCATCAACAACGGCGCCCTCGGGATGGTCCGCCAGTGGCAGACCCTCTTCTACAACCAGCGGTACTCCAACACGGTCCTGCACTCGGGCCCGGACGACGTCAACCCCGAGGCCCGCGGCACCCGAGTCCCCGACTTCGTGAAGCTGTCGGAGGCCATGGGCTGCTACGCCATCCGCTGCGAGTCCCCGGACGACCTCGACAAGGTCATCGAAGAGGCGAACTCGATCAACGACCGCCCGGTCGTCGTCGACTTCATCGTCCACGAGGACGCGATGGTCTGGCCGATGGTCGCCGCCGGCACCTCCAACGACGAGATCATGGCCGCCCGGGACGTCCGCCCCGACTTCGGCGACAACGAAGACGACTGAGAGCCACCCAGGACTTTCAAGCAGAGGAAGCAGATCATGTCCAAGCACACGCTCTCCGTCCTGGTGGAGAACACCCCCGGCATCCTCGCCCGGATCGCCGCCCTGTTCTCCCGCCGCGGCTTCAACATCGACTCGCTCGCGGTGGGCGTCACCGAGCACCCCGACATCTCCCGCATCACCATCGTCGTCGGCGTGGAGGACCTGCCGCTGGAGCAGGTCACCAAGCAGCTCAACAAACTCGTCAACGTGCTGAAGATCGTCGAGCTGGAGCCGTCGCAGGCCGTGCAGCGCGAACTCGTTCTGGTGAAGGTGCGCGCCGACAACGAGACGCGTTCCCAGATCGTCGAGATCGTCCAGCTGTTCCGCGCCAAGACCGTCGACGTCTCCCCGGAGGCCGTCACCATCGAGGCCACCGGATCCGGCGAGAAGCTGTCCGCCATGCTCAAGATGCTGGAGCCGTACGGCATCAAGGAGCTCGTCCAGTCCGGCACGATCGCGATCGGCCGCGGTGCCCGTTCCATCACGGACCGGTCGCTGCGCGCCCTGGACCGGTCGGCCTGAGAGCCGAAACGGGCGGTCGGCGCGCCGTCGGCCGCCCGTATTCCGAGACCCTCAAGCTTCCCTTCCGCCCCCCGTCATACGGTGGGACGCAACACCTGCACTCCCGAGGAGAGAACCCAAAGTGGCCGAGCTGTTCTACGACGCCGACGCCGACCTGTCCATCATCCAGGGCCGCAAGGTCGCGGTCATCGGGTACGGCAGCCAGGGCCACGCCCACGCGCTGTCGCTCCGTGACTCGGGTGTCGACGTCCGCGTCGGTCTGCACGAGGGCTCCAAGTCCAAGGCCAAGGCCGAGGAGCAGGGCCTGCGCGTGGTGAGCCCGTCGGAGGCCGCCGCCGAGGCCGACGTCATCATGATCCTGGTGCCGGACCCGATCCAGGCGCAGGTCTACGAGGAGCACATCGCCCCCAACCTGAGCGACGGCGACGCCCTGTTCTTCGGCCACGGCCTGAACATCCGCTACGGCTTCATCAAGCCCCCGGCCGGCGTCGACGTCTGCATGGTCGCCCCGAAGGGCCCGGGCCACCTGGTGCGCCGCCAGTACGAGGAAGGCCGCGGCGTTCCCTGCATCGCCGCCGTCGAGCAGGACGCCACGGGCAACGGCTTCGCGCTGGCCCTGTCCTACGCCAAGGGCATCGGCGGCACCCGCGCCGGCGTCATCAAGACCACCTTCACCGAGGAGACCGAGACCGACCTGTTCGGTGAGCAGGCCGTGCTCTGCGGTGGTACCGCCGCGCTGGTCAAGGCGGGCTTCGAGACGCTGACCGAGGCCGGCTACCAGCCGGAGATCGCCTACTTCGAGTGCCTGCACGAGCTGAAGCTGATCGTGGACCTCATGTACGAGGGCGGCCTGGAGAAGATGCGCTGGTCGATCTCCGAGACCGCCGAGTGGGGCGACTACGTCACCGGCCCGCGCATCATCACCGAGGCCACCAAGGCCGAGATGAAGAAGGTCCTCGCCGAGATCCAGGACGGCACCTTCGCGACGCAGTGGATGGACGAGTACCACGGCGGTCTGAAGAAGTACAACGAGTACAAGAAGCAGGACTCCGAGCACCTGCTGGAGACCACCGGCAAGGAGCTGCGCAAGCTCATGAGCTGGGTCGACGAGGAGGCGTAAGCCGCCCGCCCGAGGGGCCGGAGCGAACCCGCTCCGGCCCCTTCGGCGAACCCCGGGTAACGTCGGTGGTACGGCGTTGTCCAACCCGTCCCGCCACGGACGGGTGATCCTTCCGCAGCGGCACAGGACGACGCCCCATGCGCCACTAGACTGCTGCACACATACGCGTCAGGCCCACAGCGTCGTGCGTCTCCAACGCGGCAAGCACCCCTCCACCGCCTGCGGCCGTCGGGACGGCCGTCCGCAGCACTGGACTTGTGAGGACTCACGTGAGCTCGAAACCCGTCGTACTCATCGCTGAAGAGCTGTCGCCCGCCACCGTCGACGCCCTGGGCCCGGACTTCGAGATCCGGCACTGCAACGGCGCGGACCGGGCCGAGCTGCTCCCGGCCATCGCCGACGTCGACGCGATCCTGGTCCGCTCGGCCACCAAGGTCGACGCCGAGGCGATCGCCGCCGCGAACAAGCTGAAGGTCGTCGCACGAGCCGGCGTCGGCCTGGACAACGTGGACGTCTCCGCCGCCACCAAGGCCGGCGTGATGGTCGTCAACGCTCCCACCTCGAACATCGTGACCGCCGCCGAGCTGGCCTGCGGTCTCCTCGTCGCCACCGCCCGCCACATCCCGCAGGCCAACGCCGCGCTGAAGAACGGCGAGTGGAAGCGCAGCAAGTACACGGGCGTCGAGCTCGCCGAGAAGACCCTCGGTGTCGTGGGTCTGGGCCGTATCGGTGCGCTGGTCGCCCAGCGCATGTCCGGGTTCGGCATGAAGGTCGTCGCCTACGACCCCTACATCCAGCCCGCCCGCGCCGCCCAGATGGGCGTGAAGGTGCTGTCGCTGGACGAGCTGCTCGAGGTCTCCGACTTCATCACCGTGCACCTCCCCAAGACCCCCGAGACCGTCGGCCTCATCGGCGACGAGGCGCTGCGCAAGGTCAAGCCGAGCGTGCGCATCGTCAACGCCGCGCGCGGCGGGATCGTCGACGAGGAGGCGCTGTACTCCGCCCTCAAGGAGGGCCGGGTCGCCGGTGCCGGTCTCGACGTGTACGCGAAGGAGCCCTGCACGGACTCCCCGCTGTTCGAGTTCGACCAGGTCGTCTGCACCCCGCACCTCGGTGCCTCCACCGACGAGGCGCAGGAGAAGGCCGGCATCGCCGTCGCCCGCTCGGTGCGCCTCGCCCTCGCCGGTGAGCTCGTGCCGGACGCGGTGAACGTGCAGGGCGGCGTCATCGCCGAGGACGTCAAGCCGGGTCTGCCGCTCGCCGAGCGCCTGGGCCGGATCTTCACCGCCCTCGCCGGTGAGGTCGCGGTCCGCCTCGACGTCGAGGTGTACGGCGAGATCACCCAGCACGACGTGAAGGTGCTGGAGCTGTCCGCGCTCAAGGGTGTCTTCGAGGACGTCGTCGACGAGACGGTCTCCTACGTCAACGCGCCGCTCTTCGCGCAGGAGCGCGGCGTC